>NZ_JBGLYM010000050.1:0-31190 GCF_047303955.1 Pseudomonas sp. Pseusp88
TATAGCGCAGTCCGGTAGCGCGCCTGCTTTGGGAGCAGGATGTCAGGAGTTCGAATCCCCTTACCCCGACCATTTTTCCCGTGGTACCGCAACAGAGCGTCAAGGCTGGTGGGTAGTAGCCAGTCTTGACCGAAGCTTCTTTTCTGAATGGAATCAGCGTTTAGACAAGTAGTGGTCTGTGGCGAAATAACGTCGCGGGATGCAATGACGTAAATTGAAATATGCCAGGCTCGAGGTGAAAACCTTGACGCTTGGCATTTTTCGTTTGGAAAAATTATTTCTCTTTGTGCACCTGTCTCGCTCATCTGAAGCGAATCCTGATAATGGACCGATTCCAGCTTTTATGGCACCTGGCGGCCACCCGCAGCACTGTATGGCTAACACTGCCACCACTCGCACTGCGGGCCGCTACCCGGACTTGACACACTGAGTCAGGAAACCTTGATGACCACTTTGCCGAAGGCTCCTCTTGCCAGATGCTCGAACGCTTTGTGGGCGTCTTCGAACGCATAGGTGTGTTCGATCACTGGACGGATCGCGTGTTTGTTCAGAAATGCGTTCATGCGATCAAACGCCGAGCGCGGTGCCACGGATGGTGGTCCGGCGGACGGGACCTTGGTTGAGGTGTTTGTTGATTGGGTGCGCGAGCAATTCCCCCAACTTTATGGGCGGTGGCTGGAGAGTTAGAAAGGTGATCCTGTTTCGATGTTCAGCATTCAGCGGCTCCTTTAAGACGGGAGCGCTACTGGCGAAAAGAGTCGGGAGGGATTTGATCGTTCTTGCGAATTATTCATGGCGACTTGTGCTGCGCGACAAATTAATGAGAAAAAGCGCACTCATTCATAAAACGACGCGGCCATGCCCATCAATCCGATTCTGGCGCAGAAGTTCAAGCGGCGTTGCCTTCGCTGGACCGTGTTTACCGTTGGGATAGCCGTCCTGTCATCGGCCTTTTCGCTATGGCGTGACTGGATCACCACCGATCCGCTTGATGTACCGATCACGCTATATCAAGCGCAAACCATCGATGAGCCATTGGAGATCCGGGCGCCGGACTATAACCGGCTCATTATCCGCTTCACGGACCTGAACCAGCGAACTCTGAACGCATTGGCGGCCTTCGATAAGGCTGATGTCCTGCCGCCTGTTACCGTGCAATGGCAGCTGCTCACGACTGGTGGAGTGGTGATAGACCAAGGCAATGCGCCCACGGGCAAGGTTGAGGGATGGGCAAGTGATTTCGTCGATCATGAACTGGGCATGGTCCATTACCCGCAACCTGTCGGCCACTACCGCTTTCAGGCCCAAGTGGTTTCCCCTGACCGCGCATATAGCCAAATCAATGCACGCCTGATGCTGGATGCCTATCCCAAGAGTGCAAGGGACTGGCGGTTCGAATTACTGTACTCGGGAATGTACGCGCAGGTGTTGGTGCTGTGGCCACTCGGCATATTGGGAGGCCTTTTCATGATTTACAACGCTGTGGCCTGGTGGCGATTTCGCAGATAAGTAGCCAGCCTGTGGCTTGCTTACCCATTCGGTGGATATAAGGCAGCCTTAGAAGAAGCCAGGATTAAAACCACGTCCATAGCGCTGGTATCGGAAATTCTCGCTCAGCTGCACCCAAGCCCTGGCCTCGAAAACCGGGGCCAGGTCAGTAGAAGGACGCCCGTTTTCCGCGTCCGCGCACAGTCAGGGAAAGATGTCATGAGCTATCGAGAGCAAAGCGACGAACATGAAGAGCGATTCCAGCAGGCGATTGCAGATCAGCTCGGCATTACTGTGGAAGAACTGGACGAATGGGTTGTACTTGAGGAGGAAGAGTTTACTGACGAAGGGGTATTAGTCAGTCATTTCGTCGAGTTCGACAAGAATACGCCATCAGGCATTCTGGCTCGGGTTGGCCTTGCGCAGGAAGGCACGAAAGTGAAGTACTTGAGACTCGATATTGACGCTTCTTGCGCGCAAGGCGCGGAGCAGGTAGCACCTTTGAGGGAACTCAATGTCCCGATGCATACGCCGCCGATGTTTTCCAAAATCGTGAAGTGGGTTTTTATCGGCCTGGCAGTCGCCGTGAGTGCGGCCGTCGCAACGGTTGCCTGGATCCTGCATTCATTAGGGCCGATGCCTTCTTTTGGCTGATTGTTTGTGGCAGCAGGTGGGCGTCGGGTTGATGAATGAAGCCACTCGGGAGTTTCGGCCCGCGCGCTCAAGGTTTGCTGGCTGATGCTACTGGGACAACTAGAAGCGCGGCTGCGACCATTGATAGGTCTTTAAAAATACCTTAAGCAGACAATTCGCGAGGTCGATGGACATACGCAACGAGCTGTTTCACCCGGGCGCGCACTGATTCCCGAGCCTGCCACTCAAAGCAGAAAACTTCGCAAGACTCTCCCTGGCGGTTCGAGGCAAAACCAACGAGTACCAAGGGCCATGCGTCCTGTGCATAGCGCGCGGCATTAATGGCATTGGGCGGGTGTCATCGCAGAGCATAACGTGGGGCCACCAACAACAAGAGGACCCCGTCATGCGTATCGTAGACATCCGTGAAAAAACTGTCTCTATCGCTTCTCCCATTGCCAACGCTTACATCGACTTTTCCAAAATGACCTGCTCGGTCGTTGCTGTCATCACGGATGTGATTCGCGATGGCAAGCCCGTCATCGGCTACGGTTTCAACTCCAATGGTCGTTATGGCCAGGGCGCACTGATGCGTGATCGTTTCCTGGCGCGTATTACGGAAGCCGATCCAGATACGCTGGTCGATCATGAAAACAACAACCTGGATCCGTTCGCCATCTGGAAAACCCTGATGACCAACGAAAAGCCAGGCGGACACGGCGAGCGCTCCGTTGCAGTTGGCACTATCGACATGGCTGTGTGGGATGCCGTCGCCAAGATTGAAGGCAAACCGCTGTATCGCCTGCTGGCCGACCGCTACCGTAACGGCGTGGCCGATGACAAGGTCTGGGTTTATGCGGCGGGTGGCTACTACTACCCAGGTAAAGACCAGACCAAGCTCAAGGCAGAAATGCAGAGCTATCTGGATCGTGGCTACGATGTCGTCAAGATGAAGATTGGCGCAGTGCCACTGGACGAGGATATCCGTCGCATCGAAGCGGTACTTGAAGTGGTCGGCGATGGTCGTCGTTTGGCAGTCGATGCCAATGGTCGTTTCGATCTTCAGACAGGTATTGCTTACGCCGAAGCCATCAAGAAGTACAACCTCTTCTGGTACGAGGAGGTCGGTGATCCGTTGGATTACGCACTGCAGGCTGAGCTTGCAAACCACTATGAACTGCCCATGGCTACCGGGGAAAACCTTTTCTCGCACCAGGATGCGCGCAACCTACTGCGCCACGGCGGCATGCGCCCTGATCGGGACTACCTCCAGTTCGACTGTGCATTGTCCTACGGGCTCGTGGAGTACATGCGCACGCTCAAGGTGATGGAAGAGATGGGGTGGTCTTCGCGCCGCGTGGTTCCGCATGGGGGGCACCAGATGTCCCTGAACATCGCGGCAGGTCTGCACCTGGGGGGCAACGAATCGTACCCGGATGTGTTCCAGCCTTTCGGTGGCTTCGCTGACGGGATCCAGGTGGAAAACGGCTATGTCGGTCTGCCGGATATTCCAGGTGTCGGCTTCGAGGCCAAGTCCGCTTTATACGCAGTCATGCGTGAGCTGGGCGAAGGCTGATCGCTCGTGATGGGCGGCTTCGTATAACGAGGCCGCAGCATCAACCATCAACTTCAAGCCACATGCCCATCACAACAATAAAATGAGGTGCTCCCGTGGAAATCTCCAAATCCCGCTGGTATGGCCAGCTATATGTGCAAGTGCTGATCGGCATCGTGATCGGCGCAGCAATCGGTTACTTCGTGCCTGATGTCGGAGCCAAGCTCCAACCCTTTGCTGACGGCTTTATCAAACTCATCAAAATGCTCCTGGCGCCCATTATTTTCGGTACCGTCGTCGTTGGTATTGCAAAGATGGGCAGTATTAAAGAGGTCGGACGAATTGGCGTAAAAGCGCTGGTCTACTTCGAGATTCTTTCGACCATCGCCCTGGTCATCGGCCTTATCGTCGTCAATATCGTAAAGCCTGGCGCGGGTATGAACATAAACGCGAGTGCGCTTGATGGAAGTGCCATCAGCAAATACAGCCAGGCGGCCAGTGAGCAAGGTGGTACCATTGATTTCTTTCTCAATATCATCCCGCATACGTTCATCGGCGCATTCTCCAATGGCGTCATGCTTCAGGTCATCCTGCTTTCGGTATTGATGGGTATTGCCCTGGTTCAAATGGGCGAAACCAGCAAACCGTTAATCAACACCATTGATCTGTTCCTGCAAGGTCTGTTCAGGATCGTTGCAATGGTCATGCGCCTGGCGCCGATTGGTGCGGGTGCCGGTATGGCGTTCACGATCGGCAAGTACGGGATTGGTACCTTGCTGTCACTCGGTCAGTTGTTGGTCGCGCTCTACATCACCACCTTGATTTTCATCGTGGTGGTGCTCGGTGCGGTGGCCAGATGGTCGGGCATGCCGCTGCTGCAATTTCTTCGTTATTTCAAAGATGAGATTCTCATCACGCTTGGCACCTGTTCGACCGAAGCCGTGCTGCCCCGAATGATGGTGAAGCTGGAAAAGCTTGGCTGCAAAAAGTCGGTAGTGGGCATGGTGTTGCCAACGGGGTACACCTTCAACGCGGACGGCACCTGCATCTATCTCACCATGGCCGCCATTTTTATCGCCCAGGCGACCAATACACCCCTGACCTTTATGGATCAGATGATTCTGCTCGGCGTATTCCTGCTGACGTCCAAAGGTTCGGCTGGCGTGGCAGGTGCCGGGTTTGTGACCCTGGCTGCAACGCTCACCACCATCCACTCCATTCCTCTGGTCGGTCTGGTTTTGCTCTTGGGCATCGACCGTTTTCTGAATGAGGCGCGGGCCGTGACCAACCTGATCGGTAATGGCATCGGCACCATCGCCATTGCCAAGTGGGACAACTCGTTCGACGTCGAGGCCTGCGAGCGTGAAATCGCCGCCATGAAACAGCAAAAGGCGGCAAACAAGGCATTAATGGCGCAAAGATAATTCACTAGGTGCTCCGGTCATTGCGCTTTAAACACGCCATGGCCGGTAGTGCTTTCCAGGTCTCGTTCGGTGTGCAGCGGTCCGGCTTTCGGGCTGCAGCAAGCTGGTCCGATCAATCATGACACTTCTGTGAGAGCTGTCACGGCGCCCCTGACACCGCGCCGTCGCACGGCAAACACAGGACCTGTAGGAGCCGGCTCGCTGGCGATCGAGTGCGAAGCGCTCGCACGGTGTCAGTGACTGGCCTGAGGTCATCGCCAGCAAGCCGGCTCCTGCAAGCCTCATTTCAATGCAGATAGTTGCGTCGCGTTTGCTGCGCGACAGCGCGGCGTCGAAGACGGGGTGTATGTCCCACAGATTCGACGCTTTCGTAGTTCTCATCCCGTCCTGATGACGACAACGATCACGAAGTTATAAGTCCGTTGACCCCGATCAAACACTTTCAATACGGAGCGCGTAGAACAGCGCGGCTTGCCTGGGCATATTCCACTGCAAGTATCCCCGAGGCTGTCAGGCCGCACTGGGGCCTGGAACCGAATGACGAGGATAGGACGATGCAGCGCAAGACGTTATCCAGCGGGCGCAATGTGGAACTTGCGCTTGACGCCAATATATTGTCGACGACCAATACGCAAAGTTACATCAACTATGTAAATTCGGATTTTGTTTCCATCAGTGGATACTCCGAAGACGAGTTAATGGGCCAGTTGCATAATATTGTTCGTCATCCGGATATGCCGACCCAGGCGTTTGAACATATGTGGGCGACGTTGAAAGGTGGTCGCTCATGGATGGGCCTGGTTAAAAACCGCTGCAAGAACGGCGATTATTATTGGGTCAGTGCTTATGTCACTCCAATCAGCCAGAACGGCACTATCGTCGAGTATCAGTCCGTGCGTACCCGGCCTCAAGCGGATCAACTCAAAGCCGCTGAAGCGCTCTATGGGCGAATCAAGAACGGAAGCAAATTGCCGCGTAGCCTCGGGTTGCGCAGCAAATCCACTGCTGTTGTCGCTGCTCTTCTAGGTGTTGGGGTGGGCAGTTGCGCCGGCCTTCTAAGCATGCCCTTCGCGGACGACGTGATTCTGGCCGGGGTCAGTGCAGTACTGGGTGGCGCCGGGGTCTGGTGGTTGCTGGCCCCGTTGCGCGAGCTGGTCGAACGGGCCCGGCAGATTGCTGATAACCCTCTGAGTCAGGTGCTGTATACCGGGCGCAGCGATGAACTTGGGCAAATTGATTTTGCCTTGCGCATGGCGCAGGCCGAGACCGGCGCAGTCATTGGCCGGATTGCCGATGCGTCGAGCCGCCTGGATCGCCATACCCAGAGTCTCTTGGCTGAAATCGATGCCAGCAACACGCTTAGCGTGCAGCAACAGATCGCCACTGATCAAATTGCCCAGTCGGTCAATGAGGTTGTCTCCAGTATTCAGGACGTCGCTCGCAGTGCCCGGGACGCTGCCGATGCCGCACGGCTTGCCGGTGATGAAACCCAGGCTGGTCAAGACCTGGTGGCCCTGACCAGCGAGTCCATCAGCGAACTGGAGCGCAAAATCCGGCAGGCCGTTCAGGTCGTGCATGAACTGGAGGGCCGCAGCAGCGAAATCTCCCAGGTGCTGGACGTCATCGGCAGCATTGCCGAGCAGACCAATCTGTTAGCGCTTAACGCGGCTATCGAAGCGGCGCGTGCCGGTGAGCAAGGCCGCGGCTTTGCCGTAGTCGCTGATGAAGTGCGCAGCCTGGCCGCGCGCACCCAGCAATCGACCATGGATATCCACCATATGATTGCCGGGCTGCAGGAGGGCGCGTTGTCGGCGGTCAGCGTCATGGATGAGAGTCGCGAACAGTCCCGATCTTCGGTCGAACATGCCCGGCAGGCCGCAGCGGCATTGGTCGGGATTGGTCAGCGGGTTACCGATATCGCGCAGATGAATACCCGGATCGCGGCGGCGGTCGAGCAGCAGGGTGTCGTCAGTGAGGACATCAATTGCACTATCGGTAGTATTCGCGATGCGGCGCAGCGTAATGTGCTTACCGGCGAAAACAATCGCAAGAGTGCCAGCGAAGTCATGCAACTGACCGGCCGATTATATGGTCTGGTTCAACAATTCAAGGCAAAACGCCAGTAACCATGCTAGCGACGGCATGTGTTTCGGGTACACTCGATGAATGCCGAAAAAATACTTAGCACAGAAGCCTCTGCCGCGCATTTTAAATAGCGTGATTACACGGCTATTGTGCCTTGCGCTGGGCATTGTAATTCTCGGCTCTTTTTTGCGTTATTACGTGTTGAGTGACTTTCTACGCCAGGACCTGGGTGCTGTTGCCCAACAGCAGCAACTGGCATTGGCGACCTATGTTGCGCGGGACATCGACGGCAAGATCATCGGTCGCCAGGTATTGCTGGATCGTATTGCTGCCTCCCTGCCGCTGAATCTGCTGAACCAGCCCGATGCCCTGCGCATCTGGCTCAAGGAGCGTTTTGTTTACCAGACGCTGTTTTCTTCGGGGCTATATGTCATCGGCCTGGATGGCAAGAACCTCGCGGACTATCCGATCTACCCCGAGCGCGAGCGTAGTGATTTTTCCCAGCGTGATTACTTCAAAAGCGCCTTGAGTGGCGGCAGCTATATTGGTCGCCCCCGGATCGGCACCTACGCCAAGGTGCCGATTCTGCCCATGTCGGTGCCGATCAAAAACGCCAACGGCGATGTGCTGGCCGTGCTGGTAGGCAGCACCATTCTGTCCGGGCACGGTTTTCTCGATTCGTTGCTGCAAAGCCGTGTCGACAATGTCGCGAACGGATTTCTGCTGGTTTCGCCCAGGGATCAGATGTTCGTTGCCTCGTCGCAGAGCCAGTCGATGCTGTCCCCCCTGACCCCGCCGGGAGCCGACCCGATGCTCGATCGGGCCATGGCGGGCTTTCGGGGCGCGGGGATTGCCAAGGATGATCGAGGTGTCGAGCAGGTTTCGGCCATGGTCTCGGTGCCCAGTGCGGGCTGGCTGGTGGTGTCGCGCATGCCGACCAGCGTTGCCTTTGCCACCATCGGCCGGCTGCAACATTTCCTGATCAAGAACGCCACGATTGCGACCTCTTTCTTCATGCTGCTGGCCTGTATCGGGTTGTATTTCGTGCTTGGTCACCTGTTCCGCGCCGCTGACTGCGCCGATCGCATGAGTCGGGGCGAAATACCCCTGGAACCTTTGCCGATCCGCCGCGAAGACGAAGTCGGCCATCTGATCGCTGCGTTCAACCGCCTGCTGCTCAAGCTGGATGAGAATCAGGACGAACTCAAACGCCTGGCTCACACCGATACCCTGACCGGGCTGCCTAATCGCGTGCACCTTTCAGAGCGTCTGCGGCTCGTTTTGGCAAAGGCCCGCCAGGAAGGCAGTCAGGTCGGTCTATTGTTCATGGATCTGGATGGTTTCAAGGACATCAACGACAGCATGGGCCATGAAGCCGGTGACGAGGTGCTGCGCGAAGTCGCTGCGCGTTTCAACGAGGCGGTGCACGAGGCGGACACCCTGGCGCGGATCGGCGGCGACGAATTCATCTTGTTGCTCAGCGGGTTGGGGAGTAACGCCGAACTGGTCGCAGGCACCGCCGCCGCGCGTTGTATCGCTGCGCTGGAACAGCCGTTCAGCCTGTGCAACAAGCACTGCCGGCTTGGCGTGTCCATTGGCATCGCCATCAGCGACGGTGCCAACACCTCGGACGAGCTGCTGCTGGCGGCTGACCGGGTGATGTACCAGGCCAAGAAAATGGGGCGTGGGCGCTATGTAACCCATACCCTGGAGATGAACTGATAGCGCGGTGGTTCGACATCAAACAACTCAACTAGTGGAATGATATCGGTGGGACCGGCTTTAGCCGGGAAGGGGCCGGTCAAGCCGCTGCATTTCCTTGGCCAGAAAGCACGTCTTCCCGGCTAAAGCCGGTCCCACATCCAGTGTTTGCCGTATGACAGAGCCGTGTCAGTTACCGCGAATCAATGCAGTTTCATTCGCGGCTCGGTCCCACGCCCGATCCGGCTGCCGAGCATCAGCATCAAGGTGCGGAACATCCCGTACAGCGCCACCTGGTGCATGCGGTACAGCGAGATATAAAACATCCGCGCCAGCCAGCCCTCAAGCATCACGCTGCCCATCAGGTTACCCATCAGATTGCCCACTGCCGAGAAACTCGACAGGGAAATCAGCGAGCCGTAATCCTGATATTTATATTCCGGCAAGGTCTGCCCTTCGATCCGCAGCTTTAGCGATTTCACCAACATCGACGCCTGCTGATGCGCCGCCTGGGCGCGGGGCGGAACGTTGCGGTCGGTACCTGGTTGCGGGCAGGCCGCGCAGTCACCGAACGCGAAGATATTGTCGTCGCGGGTAGTTTGCAGGGTAGGGCGCACTTGCAACTGATTGATACGGTTGCTTTCCAGGCCGTCCAGTTCATGCAGGAAGCCCGGCGCACGAATCCCCGCCGCCCAGACCTTGAGCGTCGCTGGAATAAACTGCCCGTTCGCCGTGTGCAGACCCTCGGCGGTGACTTCACTGACCGCCGAGTTGGTCAGCACGGTGACACCGAGTTTTTCCAGGGTCTTGTGCACTGGCCCGCCAATGCGTTCCGGCAGGGCAGGCAGCACCCGCGGCCCGGCCTCGATCACGGTGATACGCAGGTTTTCCGGTTTGATCCGGCCCAGGCCATAGGCAGCCAGTTCGTGAGCGGCATTATGCAGCTCGGCGGCCAGTTCGACCCCGGTCGCCCCGGCGCCGACGATGGCCACATTGATTTGCGTCGGGCTATCGTCCTGCCCGGCGTGGGCGCGCAGATAGTGATTGAGCAGCTGTTGATGGAAGCGCTCGGCCTGCTTGCGGGTATCCAGGAACAGGCAATGCTCGGCTGCGCCTTTGGTGCCGAAATCATTGGTGGTACTGCCCACGGCAATTACCAGCGAGTCGTAATCCAGGCTGCGCGCCGGAACCAGTTCGGCGCCGTTTTCGTCGGCGGTGGCGGCCAGATGAATCTGTTTGGCCTCACGGTCCAGACCGGTCATGCGTCCGAGCTGAAACTGAAAGTGATTCCACTTGGCCTGAGCCACGTAATTCAACTCGTCCTCATAGGAGTTCAGAGAACCGGCGGCCACTTCATGCAGCAGCGGTTTCCAGATATGAGTGAGGTTGGCGTCGACCAGCGTCACACTGGCCGTGCCGCGTTTGCCCAGGGTCTTGCCCAGACGGGTAGCCAGCTCCAGGCCGCCGGCGCCTCCGCCAACGATCACGATGCGATGAGTCATAGGGATATCTCATAAGGTTTAAGGAATTCGGGGGCGGCGGCAGGGCCGGGGGCGCGAGCGCGAAGCAGCTCATAGCGCCACCCACGCCAGCAGGCGACTCAACAGGCCCAGGCCGACCACTACGGCGACCACCAGTACAAGGAGCAGCCAGGGCCGAAAAGGTCGGCGATCGACTCGATGCTGGGGCGCTTGCAGATACTGTTCGACCCGCTGCTGGTCGTCAGGGTTCAGGCGGCTGGACATGTCGGCCTCTGGGAATACTGCATGACGCAGTAAAATCCATGGGAATGATCGCCATTTGTAACATTGGCGGGGTAATTACGCCATCAGCATGCGCGGTCTACAGGCTGATGCCCACGTCGAAAATCACGCTGCGCCCCAGATTGGTCCGCAGGAAATCCGGCGCGTCGGGATGGGCGAACAACACACGGGCAAAGGTCGGGCCGACCAGCGACAGCGAGCGCCAGCCCTGGCGCAGGTATTCGGTCGGTGGCGGGAAATGGCTGTTGAGGTCGAGGACTTCGCGCTTGAGGCTGACGAAGGCGATCAGGTCCAGCTTGCTCAGGTCCAGCCCGCGCTCGCGGTAGTTGCCGGCCTTCTTGCGCAGGGTCGGCCCCAATCGTTCCAGCAGATCGGCCGCAGGGATGCGCTTGGGCTTGGCCTGGCGCCGCACCAGTTCGCTGAGGGAGTCGGCACTGCGCCGCCGTTCCAGTTCTTCGCGCCATTCATCATTGAGCCGGCGCCCCTCGTCGAGCACGAAAAACACCTCGAAGCAGGCATTGCGAAACAGCACATCGGGCGGTTCTTGACCGGCGGCAGTGAAGTCTTCATCGCGATGGCGGATATTCAAACCCTGGAGCAGCCGCTCGCACACCCATCGTTCGCGCTCCCACTTGCGCGCGTTGGACAGGAACGAGTTGGCTTGTTCGGCCTGGATTGTAAGCAGGCGCAGAAAGTCTGAGTCATCCATGGCCCAAGCTTAGCGTTGTAATGACTACAACTGAAAGTACGAAAGCCGAGGCTGTAGACTAATGAGCGAAATTTCACCGATGAAGCGATTGAGGACCCTGTCTTGAAACTCTGGCCGTTAATGTTACTGATCCTGCTGCCGTCCGCTGCCCACGCCCTGGAAGTCGGCGAGCGCCTGGCGCCCTGGACCCTGCTCGATCAATTCGACCAACCCTACACCTTCAACGAGCAGACCCAGACCCTGCTGGTGGCGCGCAGCATGGACGCGGCCAAACTGGTCAACGGCGCCCTGCAAGGCAAGCCCGAGGGCTTCCTGGAAGCGCGCAAGACGGTGTTTGTTGCCGATATCCACAAAATGCCTGCAGTGATCAGCAAAATGTTCGCCGTGCCGGGCATGCGCGCCTATTCCTACCGGATCATGCTCGACCGCGATGCCCGCGTGGTGCCGCGTTATGAAGGTGATACCGATAAGGTGTTGTGGTTGCAGGTGCAGAACGGGCGGTTGGTCAAACAACAGCAATTCAGCAGTAGCGATGAGTTGCGTGCCGCCCTCGAACGGCCATGATCGGCGTCGAGGTCCTGACCGCGCCGACCCTGCTGGTCGGCTGGCTGCTGTATGCGCCGCTATTGGGTTGGGCGATCTGGCGTTCGCCCTGGGTTGAGCTGTTTACCGACAGCCGCCGTCAGCACCTACTGTTCGCGACCATCTTTGGCTTGTTTCTGCTGTGGCTGATGCGCCGGGATTTCGATACCGGCGTGTCCTACCACTTCCTCGGCATGACCGCCGTGACCCTGTTGCTGGATTGGCCCCTGGCGCTGCTCGGCGGCTGCGTGGCGCAACTGGGCCTGGCGTTGTTGGGCCGACAGGACTGGGCAGCGCTCGGCGTTAACGGCCTGCTGTTCGTGGCCTTGCCGGTACTGGTCACGGAACTCTGCGCGATCGGCGTTGAGCGGGCGCAGCCGAAGAGTCCTTTCGTCTACATTTTCTGCTCGGGCTTCTTCGCCGCAGGGCTGTCGGCCTTGCTCTGCCTGTTGCTGGCGCTGGGTCTGCTGTGGTTCGAAGGCATCTTCGCGATGCCGGAATGGCTGGAAGACTTTATCGGCTACCTGTGGCTGATCATTTTTCCCGAAGCCTTTATCAACGGCATGATCATCAGCGCCCTGGTGGTCTTCGCCCCCGAGTGGCTGGAGACCTTCAACCGCACACGCTATTTGTCGGCGCCGTGGAAGGATGAGGGTTGAGCGGGGGCACAAAGGGCCTGCGGACTTGATGTGCAGCGAACGTACACCTGGAACCCTGTGGGAGCGGATTTATCCGCGAAGAGGCCGGTACATTCGCTGCATTTTTATGGCCTGAAATGCCGTCTTAGCGAATGAATTCGCTCCCACCATTCGCTTGCGCAATAACGGAAAGGATTTATTGTTTGAATCAATGCTCCCTGGGCGGCATATCCCCGGAGAACAATTCATCTTCAGCGTCCGGGCTGCCTGCAATCGCATGCTCCTCGGATGCCCAGGCACCCAGATCAATCAGCTTGCAGCGATCAGAGCAGAACGGCCGCGCCGGGCTGGCCGCGCTCCATTCCACAGGGGCGCCGCAGGTCGGGCATTGCACGGTTGTCGGGCTCATGATTGGCCTCCACGTAAAGTCAGATAAAAGTGATGCAGCCGCTCCACTTCCTGTTTCAGCCAGGCCGGATCGCGGTCATTGACCAACACATCATCGGCATGACGCAAGCGCTCGGCACGATCGGCCTGGGCCTTGAGAATGGCCTGCACCTGTTCGGCACTGGAGCCGTCGCGCTGCATGGCGCGTTGGATCTGCAGAGCCTGCGGCACATCAATCACCAGAATACGCTGGGTCATGCGCGACTGGCCTGATTCGACCAATAAAGGCGAGACCAGAATGGCGTAGGGCGATTGCGCGCGGGCCAGGTAACTGGCGATTTCCTGACCGATCAGCGGATGCAGCAGCGCTTCCAGCCAGCGCCGTTGCTCGGCGTCCTGGAAAATCAAACCGCGCAGGGCGCTGCGATTAAGGCTGCCATCGGCTTGCAACACACTGTCGCCAAAGTGCTCGACAATCTTCGCCAGCGCCGGCCGACCCGGCTCCACCACCCAGCGAGCGGCGTTATCGGCGTCCACCAGGTGCACGCCGAGGTCGATAAAGTGCTGGGCGGCCGCGCTTTTGCCACTGCCGATCCCGCCGGTAAGGCCGAGAATCCAGGGTGTGTTAACAGGGTTGGTCATTTGAAACCGGCAAACTGCAAATAGGAGTCGGTTATTTGACCACCCCAGAGCAGCGCGATCCAGCCTGCAATGGCCAGATAAGGACCGAAGGGGATCGGCGTACTGGTCTCGGCATTGCGCAGGCGCAGAATAATCAGGCCCAACACCGCCCCCACCGCCGAAGACACCAGAATGGTCAGCGGCACAATCTGCCAACCGCCCCAGGCACCAAACAGCGCCAGCAGCTTGAAGTCACCCTGGCCCATGCCTTCCTTGCCGGTGAGCAACTTGAAGATCCAGAACACCGACCACAGGCTCATATAACCCAGCACCGCGCCCCACAAGGCATCGTGCAGATTGGTAAACAGCCCGAAGGTATTGGCAATCAGCCCCAGCCACAGCAACGGCAGGACCAAGGAGTCCGGCAGCAACTGGTGATCCATATCGATCACACTCATCGCCAGCAGACCCCAACTCAACACCAACACCGCCCCCGCCTGCCAGCCAAAACCGAAATGCCAGGCAATAAACGCCGACAACAGCCCGCAGGCCAGTTCGATCAATGGGTAGCGCTTGCTGATCGGCGCCTTGCACGCGGAGCATTTGCCGCCGAGGAACAGGTAGCTGATGACCGGGAGGTTTTCCCAGGCACGGATTTTATGGGCGCATTGGGGGCAGCGCGAGTGGGGGAGGAACAGGTTGAAGGTTTCGGCCTGTTCCTCGGCGGGCAGAGCGAGCATTTCACGGGCCTGAGCGCGCCAGTCGCGCTCCATCATTATGGGCAGGCGGTAGATCAGGACGTTGAGGAAACTGCCGACCAGCAGGCCCAGGACCAGAGTGGCCAGGGTGAAGGCCAGCGGGGAGCTGGCGAAGAAGTCAGAGAGAGGCATGGTCAAACGACGTTTCCGAGTTTGAAGATAGGCAGATACATCGCAATAACCAGGCCGCCGACGATTACCCCAAGGACTGCCATGATCATGGGCTCCATCAGACTGGTCAGGCTATCGACCATATTGTCGACTTCGTCTTCGTAGTAGGTGGCGACTTTGTCCAGCATCGAGTCCAGGGCACCGGATTCTTCGCCAATCGCCGTCATCTGGATGGCCAGACTGGGGAAGACGCCGACTGAGCGCATGGAGAAGTTCAGTTGCATGCCGGTGGAAACGTCCTGTTTTACTTTGTGTACGGCATTCCTGAATATTACGTTGCCCGTGGCGCCAGCGACAGAGTCCAGTGCCTCAACCAGAGGTACACCTGCCGCGAAAGTAGTCGCCAAAGTGCGCGCGTATCGAGCAACTGATGACTTGTAGATCAGCGGCCCGATCACCGGGACTTTCAGCAGGTTCCTGTCTAACCAATCGCGGAACGCTTCGGATTGTTTATACGCTCGTTTAAACAGAAAAAACGCACCGACTAATGCGATCAAAATCATTAGCCAATAATCCTGCACGTACTGTGAAAGGCCCACAACCATCAGGGTAAAAGCAGGTAGTTCCGCGCCAAAACTGGCAAAAACTGTTTGAAATTGCGGAACCACTTTTATTAAGAGGATCCCCGTCACAATGAACGCGACCACCATGACTGCAATCGGGTAGGTCATGGCCTTCTTGATCTTGGCCTTCAGGGCCTCGGTTTTCTCTTTATACGTGGCAACGCGATCAAGCAGAGACTCCAGGGCACCGGATTGCTCACCTGCGTCCACCAGGTTGCAAAACAGGTCATCGAAATATTCTGGTTTGCTCCTAAGCGCAGAGGCAAAGCTATTACCTGATGCGACGTGTTGCTTGATATCGTCGACCATCTTGCGCATGTTCGGGTTTTCCGCACCCTCGCCGATGATATCGAACGACTGCAGCAGCGGGACACCGGCCTTCATCATGGTCGCCATTTGCCGGGCGAAGAAAGCGATATCCAAGGGCTTAATCTTTTTGCCCTTGCTAAAGAGGGATACAGGTTTTTTCCGCACTTTCAGCGGATTGATGCCCTGTTTACGCAACTGTGCCTTGATCAGCGGAATATTATGCCCGCTTAGTTCGCCGGTGACGGTTGCGCCTTTTCGGTCCTTGCCCTCCCAAGTGTAAACACTGACTTTGACTTCTTTGCTCGCCATTGTTTAATCCTTGGTCACGCGGTTGACTTCTTCGAGGCTGGTAACGCCTTGCATTGCTTTGCGCAGGGCCGAGGTGCGCAGATCGGGGAAACCGTCCTTGCGCATTTGCGAGGCGATCTCCAGAGCATTGCCCTCTTCCATGATCACCCGTTCAAGCGCTGCGGTTTTCTTGACTACTTCATAAATCCCGATGCGGCCTTTATAGCCGCTATTACATTGATCGCAGCCCACGGGCGCATAGATCTTGAACTTGCCGATTTCTGATTCCGGAAAACCTTCCTGAATCAGGGTTTCCCGTGGCAGGTCCACTTCTTTCTTGCAGTATTGGCAGAGCTTGCGCGCCAGGCGCTGGGCAATAATCAGGTTGATCGCCGTGGCAATGTTAAACGCAGCCACGCCCATATGATGCAAGCGAGTCAGGGTTTCAGCCGCGCTATTGGTGTGCAGGGTCGACATCACCATGTGGCCGGTCTGGGACGCCTTGATCGCGATCTCTGCGGTTTCGAGGTCGCGAATCTCACCCACCATGATGACGTCAGGGTCTTGACGCAAGAACGCACGCAGGGCCTGAGCAAAGTCCATTCCTTGACGCGGATTGACGTTAACCTGGTTGATCCCTTCCAGGTTGATCTCTACCGGGTCTTCGGCGGTGGAAATATTGATATCCACGGTGTTGAGGATATTAAGCCCGGTATACAGGGAAACAGTTTTACCCGAACCGGTGGGCCCGGTAACCAGAATCATGCCCTGGGGCTGCTTGAGCGCGTTGAGGTACAGCTCTTTTTGATCCGGCTCATAGCCCAAGGCGTCAATGCCCATTTGCGCGCTGGTAGGGTCGAGGATCCGCATTACGACCTTTTCACCCCACAACGTCGGCAGGGTGTTCATACGGAAATCGATGGACTTGTTCTTCGAGATGCGCAGTTTGACCCGGCCATCCTGAGGTTTACGGCGCTCGGAAATATCCAGCCCAGCCATGACCTTCAACCGTGCGGCGATACGATTTGCCAGATTGATTGGCGGCTTGGCCACTTCGTGAAGAATACCGTCGGTACGCAGTCGTACACGAAAGCTCTTTTCATAGGGTTCAAAGTGTAGGTCGGACGACCCCATACGAATGGCGTCCATCAGCATCTTGTTGACGAAGCGAACCACGGGCGCGTCTTCCGCATCGTCCTTGCCGCTGAGGGAGGTTTCTTTAATATCATCCTGGCTGGACTCGAACTCGACCCCAAGATCGATATCGCCGAGGTCGCCCATGCCGCTGCCGCCATCGAAAAACCGATCGATAGCAATAGTGAGCTTATCGTCTTCCACCAGAATGGCTTCGGTATTCAGCCCGGTGCTGAACTGAACGTCGGTAATGGCTTGATGATTGGCCGGGTCAGAAATACCGACAAATAATTTATTGCCGCGCCTCCACAAAGGCAGGACATGGTGCTGGCGCATCAGCTTTTCGCTGACCAACCCTTGGGGTTGAGCCTCTTTATCAAGGGTAGCCAGATCGAGAAACGGCAGGCCAAACTGCTCCGACGCCATCTCGGCCAGGACCAGGCTTTTGACCAGTTTATTCTGTACCAGGTAGCTGACGAAGGAGGTCTTGTTTCGGCGCGCCTCTTGGTAGGCTTGCTGCGCAGTTTTTTCGTTGAGAAGCTCGGCTACAACCAATTGTTTGGCCAAACCTGTGAGGACGACATCAGTCATAAAACCACCAGATACAGACAGTGGGAGGTTTATAGCGCAGACGGACCTTGCTGCCAAATCAGGACGTAGTAAGTGACGTAAATTGTCAGTTTGTGCTGGCTGATGTGATGCCGCAGATGCCTTTTTCCGAAAAAAATGTAACCGGCGTCACAAAAAACGGGATTGGCACAGCCTGTGCTTTAGCTCAGGCAACGGCACCACTTATTGACGCCTGGAGAAGTAGTAAATGAAAAACGTATCGAAATCCCTGCAAAAGGGCTTCACGCTTATCGAACTGATGATCGTGGTTGCCATCGTAGGTATTCTGGCAGCTGTTGCATTGCCTGCTTATCAAAATTACACCGCCAAAGCTCGTTTTGCGGAAGTGATATCCGTTGCAGATACCTATAAGACCGCTGTTGCCGTATGCGTTCAGAATCTTGGTACTAAAACAGGTTGCTCGCTCGGCACCAACGAAATCCCTGCTACAACTGCCACAACTTACGTTGCTAGCGTAGGTGTTACTGATGGCACTATCACTGTCACCCCTACAACTGCTGGTGGTCTTTCTGCTGCATCGACGTATATTTTGGTTCCTACTGTAGGTGCAGGCGCAACTACTTGGTCTAACTCAACCAGCGGCTGCTTGGCTGCTCAAGGTAATACGCCAATTCTTTGTAAGGCTACCAACTGATGATCCTAGCCTGCTGAGTTGACGAGTCTACTGAGTCCACCCGCACGACTACGCTAAAAGTTCTATCCAGCCGAAATAGCTCAGCCCGGTAGAGCAGCGCACTCGTAACGCGAAGGTCGCAGGTTCGATTCCTGTTTTCGGCACCAGCAACGCAGCACTCAAAAGCCCCGGAAGGCAGTCCATGCCTCCGGGGCTTTTGCTTTCCGGGTCAAAAAACGCTTCAGCCATGACAACCGTCAAAGATCGCAACCAACCCCCATGGCCTAATAACCCGATTCATCCCACAACCAGAATTCCACAAAAAACCAGGGAGAACGCCGTTGCCCTACGAGCTAAATACCATCCGCCATGACCTGCAGGTCACTGCCCTGGATCTGGAGCGGGTCAAGACTGCGATGGCGGGGCATTTCGAGTATCTGCGGCATACGATCCATCAGCACGATGCCGTTGAGGTGCTTGGTCAGATAGAGGGGCTGGGGTCTTCCATCAGTGAGTTGCGCCGGGTAGCGCGGAGCATTGTGACGGATCCGCAAGCGCGCTGAATCGCCAGCTGTTGACCGTTTCTCGCCTCATTCACACACTCGGTAACAGGGTTGATACAGTGCGGCCTTTCGCAAATCCCTCGTCAGCATTTGTTTCGTTGGCGACAGACACGGAGGTCACATGGCCAGTACTGAAATCCAGGACGGCATTGTCGTCACCAGCACACCCATCACCCTTGGCGACGGCAGCAGCGCGACCCTGATCAATGTGCCGATCGTGACCACTTCGCGAGTGGGCACGGCGCAGGACCCTCGATTCGCTTCTATCAAGATCGATAACGGCATCGATTTGCTCTACGTCGGTCAGGGCCTGGATGCCATTTCCACCGGGCTGCATACGCCCGCCCAGGCCAAGGCGACGCTCAATGCGCTGCTCGATGCCACGTCCACTGTGCATGGCAGGGACGAGAAGGCGTATATCAACACCTATACGCAGAAGTACCTGAACACTCTTGCCGTCGACAGCCAGGTGTATGTCACCAGTTATAAACCCAAGTACGACGGCACGGTCTACGAGCGGCAGGCCAGCATTGGTGCCGCGACGATCAAAGACCTGGTGCTGGTGGATCTCAGCGCTACGCCGGCTACGGTGGATACGGCGATTGGTGCGACCTTTGCCCTGGTGGTAGGCGCAGGTCATGTGCAGCTTCGGGGTTCCCAGCACGTGGTGATCGGCGACGATGCCAGCCAGACATTTTATGACAACAGCCGCGGTGGTACGGTCTACGGCGGTGGCGGCAACGATACGCTGATACTCGATAGCTTCATGAATCGCCTGGACCAGTACTTCCATGGCGGCAAGGGCGACGACACACTTGACGTCCAGGGCTTTATGCCGGAGTCACAAATCCAGCAGCACGCCGGATACGTCACCTTCACCGTCAGCACGTTCAACACCATGACCCTGGTCAACGTTGAGCATATCAAGACCTCGAACGGCATCATCGATATCAAGGCCACCACCGAGCAGACCGCCATCGCGACCTTGTATGACCATATCCTCGGCCGCCAGCCTGACCTGGCCGGTTTCGGCTACTGGGATGGGCAGGTCAAGGCGGGGCAGAGCCTGGGCCAGATCGCCGTGACCATGACCCGCTCGCTGGAGTCAGGCAATACGCTGTTCAACGGCAATACCAGTCACGATCTGGACACGCTGTACAACGTGATTCTCAATCGCCCCACCGATGCCGTCGGCAAGGCCTACTGGAGCGCGCAGATCGACCAGGGTCATCAGACCCTGGAACAGGTCGCCCAGGGTTTTGTCACGTCCAATGAGCTGGTGGCGCAGTACATGCCGCAGAGTTCGTGGGATTTTTTGGTGTAAGCATTTTCTCCCAGACCGGGTGCTTTTGATCGAGCAGCACCCGAGGCGACGAACTGCATGCAGGAATGTACGAGGCGGCCGATATGGAGGCCGCCACGCTCAAGGAGAGACGCTCATGTTCCGCAGTTCTCAGCTAATGACCACCGCCCTCGAAATCTTTATCAGCCGCAATGAAACCCTGCGGTGGGAATTGGCCAATTTCCATATCCATCCCGGCGGTCTGTTCATACAGCAGCGCAAGGAAGACCACGCCCACGCCGCATTCGTCCGTGCCGCCGAAGAACGCCGCACCACGCCCCAGGACTACGCCCTGATGTTGATCGCCCGGTCTCCTGCCGAGCTTGAGCAACTACGTGAGGAGCGTCGGCAAGAAATGGCGACGCTGAGCGCTTAACCCTGACTCAAAAAGATAATGGCTGATCAAGGAATCGATGATGCCGCGCAGAACCCGGGTGCTTGTAGGGATACTGATTGTTGTCAGTGTGTTTGCATTGTGGGTCAGTTTTGACTGGGGCTTACCCTTCAGAATGTATGACAGTTATCAAAGGATGCGCGACGAGGTACGGCTTATGGAAAAGGCCAAGGGGCTCGACAAGGTTATCGAAGATCAGTTTGGTGAGGGCTACACGTACTCTCTGTCCATCAATATCGATGACGAGGGCCATACTTCGCGGACCTACACCTTGGTTATGCCCTGCGGTCATACCTATAGCCAGCAGGCGTACATGCAAGGCGTGTTGACTCGTGTACATGACGCCGGTATTCCGTGGCCGGATGCCGTCAAGTTCGAGAAAACCTGCCGATTCACGCCGCCGGATCTGCAATGGCCGGGCAAAAAATGAAATCGTGGTGTAAGCCCGGTGCGGGGCAGGAGCGAACATGTTGGCGAAGCGCCATCCCTGACGCTCCGCGTCAAGACGGCTCGCCAACAAGTTGGCTCCTGCCCGGAGCGGTTCGACCGGACATCTACGTGAACGGTTAGCCCTGATGCCCCAGATACTCGCTAAGCGCCCTACGGGTCAGGTCATTCAAGGAAATACTCTGCCGCGTCGCGGCAACGCTCGCGGCCAGGTGCAGTTCATGTCCCACCCTGACGTTGAATGAGCCTTTGCAGGGGATTTCCGGCTCCTGAGCAAGCGCCGTACAGGTGCTGAGATAGTCATCTACCGCATCGCGGAACGCCTGAGCCAACTCGGCAACCGTCTCTCCCTCGTAGTTGACCAGCGCCCGGATGAACTGGAGTTTGCCGAACAGGCAGTTATCTTCAGGGCTGGCTTCAATCGAACCATAGTAGCCTCGGTGGTTGAGTAAGGTGCTCATCAGATCAATTCTCCTGCCTTCAAGTGATCGATCACCTGTCTTCTGGCGTATGTCTTTATCTCATTGCCGGGGTGAGGCTTGTGCAGGTTGATCATGGCTCGTGGATCGCCATTGTGGAATTTCACCCTGCTGCCATCGCCCTTTATCAGTCGATACCCCAAGCCGTTAAGCAAGCTGACCAGTTCTGGCCAAGTAAACTTGATTTGATAGCTAAGCAGCTTGGTGAGCAGCTTTTCTTGCCTGGTCATGTGATCTTTCCGAATGCGACTAACTTTAGTCGCATTTATAGGATGAATCAATCCGATAAAGGTAGTGATCCCGTACCACCCGGCAGCGCCAAAATCTGCTACGTGGCAGTCAGATCGGACTCCGCAGCTGCCCACTCCCTCACCGCCTGCGCAAACAACCGCAACGCCATCGGTGGATGTCGGTTCGCCGGGTAGTACAGGCACAGCCCTGAATAATTGGGACCACACTTCGGCAGCAGATGGACCAGCCGCCCGCTTTGCAGGTGTTCGGCGACTTGCCCCAAGGGCACCCAAGCGATGCCGATGCCGGCCAGGGCGGCTTCGATCATCAGGTTGATGTTGTCCAGGGTCAGCGGGCCTTCGACGTCGAGGCTGCTGCTGTGCTGGTCCTGCTTGAGATCCCAGCGAAACAGGCCGCCGCTGGTAAAGCGAAAGCGGATGCAGCGGTGGTGCTTGAGGTCCTGGGGTTGTTGCGGGGCAGGGTGGCTGGCCAGGTACTCCGGCGAGGCGACGGCGGCGAAGATCAGGTCGCAGCCAAAGCGTACGGCGATCATGTCCTTGGGCACGTCGTCGTAGAGGCGGATGCCGGCGTCGAAGCCATCGCCGACGATGTCCTGCAGTTTGCTGTCGACCACGAACTCGATATGGATCTGCGGATAGCGTTTGGCAAAGTCGGGTACGACATGGCGGATCAGTTCGCGCAGCGACGATTCCGAGGCGCTGATGCGAATCGAGCCGGATGGGGTGTTGCGCGCCGAGGTGACTTCGTTGACCACATTGGCGAGGTCGGCGAGCAGCGGGCGCACGCCCAGCAGCAGTTGCTCCCCGGCTTCGGTCAGGGCCACCGAGCGGGTGGTGCGGTTGAGCAGGCGCATTTCCAGGCGCGCCTCGAGGTTACGCATCGAGTGGCTCAGGGCGGAAGCGGATACGCCCAGCACTCGGGCTGCGCCGCTGAAGCTGCGATGTTCGGCAATGGTGATGAAGGCGGTGAGTTCGGGCAGGTCGGCGCGCAGCATTGATGAATATTCCTCAGTAGCTTATGCAGAAGTTGCCGTATTGTTGAGAATGTTACAGCTATATAAGGTAGACCGGACCCTACAAGAGGAGCCGGAAAAATGCAAAAGCGTCAGTTAGGCAACAGCGGTCTTGAGGTTTCTGCCATCGGTCTGGGTTGCATGGGCATCAGCTTTGCCTATGGTCCGGCGATGGAGAAGTCCGCCGCTATCCACTTGATTCACGCGGCCTTCGAACGTGGCGTGACCTTCTTCGACACGGCCGAAGCCTACGGCCCGTTCACCAACGAAACGCTGTTGGGCGAAGCCCTGGCGCCCTTTCGTGATCAGATCGTGATCGCCACCAAGTTTGGCTTCAAGAACGGCGATGTGGCTCAGGGGCTCGATAGCCGACCGGAAAATATCCGCGCCGTGGCTGAAGCTTCCCTCAAGCGTTTGAAAACCGATCGCATCGATCTGTTCTATCAGCATCGCGTCGATCCCAATGTACCCATCGAAGAGGTCGCCGGAGCCGTCAAAGAGTTGATTGCCGAGGGCAAGGTCAAGCACTTCGGCCTGTCCGAGGCCGGTGTGCAGTCGATCCGTCGCGCCCATGCCGTGCAGCCGGTGGCCGCGCTGCAGAGTGAATATTCGCTGTGGTGGCGTGAGCCGGAGCAGGACATCCTGCCGGTGCTTGAAGAGCTGGGCATCGGTTTTGTGCCGTTCAGCCCGTTGGGCAAAGGCTTTTTGACCGGGGCTATCAACGAGCAGACCACCTTTGCCGCCGATGACTTCCGCACCATCGTGCCGCGCTTCAGCGAAGAGAACCGCAAGGCCAATGCGCAACTGGTCGAGTTGCTTGGCCAGATCGCCGCGAGCAAGGGTGCCAGCCGTGCGCAGATTGCGATTGCCTGGCTGCTGGCGCGCAAACCCTGGATCGTGCCGATTCCGGGGACCACCAAACTGAACCGTCTTGAGGAAAACACCGGTGCGGCCAGCGTCGAGCTCTCTGCAATGGACCTGTCCGCAATCGAGCTGGCCCTGACCAATATTCAGGTCGTCGGTGATCGCTATCCGGCCCATTTGCAGCAACGGGTCGATCGCTGACTGTGGGCCCGAACTCCTTACCGAGCCAGGGGGCCCTGGCACAGTCGGCAACTCAACTGAAGTGATGCTGATTTTCTATCCTGTGACAGCGTTTGAGTCAGAGACTCAAACGCATCGACAGATCCACCGCCTTCACGTCCTTGGTCATCGAGCCAATGGAAATGTAATCGACGCCTGTCTCGGCAATCACACGCAGGGTTTGTTCGTTGATGCCGCCGCTGGCTTCCAGTTTGGCGCGGCCGGCGGTGCGACGCACGGCTTCGCGCATATCATCCAGGCTCAGTTCGTCGAGCATGATGATGTCAGCCCCGGCGTCGAGGGCCTCCTGCAGTTCTTCCAGGCTTTCGACTTCAACCTCCACCGGCTTGCCTGGAGCAATTTTGTGCGCTGCGCTGATCGCCTGGGCGATGCCACCGCAGGCCGCAATATGGTTTTCCTTGATCAGGAAGGCATCGAACAGGCCGATGCGGTGGTTGTGGCAGCTGCCGCAGGTCACCGCGTATTTCTGCGCCTGACGCAGGCCGGGCAAAGTCTTGCGGGTGTCGAGCAGCTTGACCTGGGTGTCCGCCACCATGTCGGCGAAGTACTGCGCGCGGGTCGCGACCCCCGAGAGCATCTGCAGGAAGTTCAGTGCACTGCGCTCGCCGGTCAGTAGCGAACGGGCCGGGCCTTCGAGGTGAAACAGCGCCTGATTGGGTTTGACCCGGTCGCCATCGGCCACCTGCCAATGCACCGCTACCCGTGGGTCCAGCTGACGAAATACCGCATCGACCCAGGCGCTGCCAGCGATCACCGCATCGTCGCGGCTGATGATGGTGGCCTTGGCCAGGCGTTCGGCGGGAATGAGTTGGGCGGTGATATCGCCACTGCCGACATCCTCCAGCAGCGCGCGGCGCACGTTGGCTTCGATTTCGGCCGTCAGGGTGGCGAGTCGTACATTCGGCATAGCGGGCTCCACTTTCAAAGTGGCCCGAGTATAAGGCAGGTCCTCGCGGTAACCCACCCGTTAGCCTCGCCGACCATCGTTGGAGCGTGGCTTGCCCGCGAACCAGACGGTGCGGTGTTTCTGATCCGCCCAGGTGGACCATTCGCGGGCAAGCCAGGCTCCAACAGAGATCTCGTTTGCACCCAATAGATGCTGTTGGTCGGTTTTTCACCGTTACTTGCGATGGATCGGCTTTTTCACGGTCTACCCCATTGCGAGCACTGGGCTCGCCACAGAGTTTCTTCCGCGATATCCCTACTGGCGAATAGCAATATTTTGCAAGATAATGCGGCGACTTGTATTTGACGTCATGTCTTTGACAGGTGCTGCTGGCTGAGGGAGATCACTTTACAGGCAAGGGCACGAGGCCCGGTTTGCCAAGGGATCGTGGATGTTTTTGGGACTGGGGGCTTGATGCAGGGCGACGAAAAAGTAGTACCGTTGAACAAGGCGAGCGCCGATATGGCCGCTCAGTCCCCCCTTGCCCGTCTGCCGGTGGTGCTGTTGCAAGTGCGCGACAAGGCGGCCCAGCAGCTCAAGGAAGCCTTGCAGGCGTTGTTCGACAACGCCGACGATACCCTTTTCGAGATGGCCGACCGTGCCAAGAGCAACAGCGAGCAGAATCTGTTCTTCGAGGCCATGCGCGACCTGCGCCTGAAACGCAAAAGCATCGAGCGCACCTTCCTCGACAAATTCTACGAAGCCGTTCTGCGCCTGGGCCACTACCAGGTCAGTGATCCGCTGCTGACCCCTGCGCCGGTAGCGTTCGACAAGCTGGCCCTGGTGGCCAACGATGATCTGGAGCGCACCGTGGCCGTCGATGCCATGGTCTCCCGGGTCATGAGCCGTGACAGCGTCGCCCTGGGCCAACTGACGACGCGCCTCAATGCCCTGATCCCGCAGCCGGTCACCGATCAGACCAACCCTATGGGGCCGGCCCAGCTCTGTGATTTTTTCTTGCAGGCCGGGCGCAGCCTGGGCATGGAGATCAAGGTCAAGCTGATCATCCTCAAGCTGTTTGAAAAGTACGTGCTGGCCGACGTCGATCACCTTTACGGCGAAGCCAATCGCCTGTTGATCGCCACCGGCATTCTTCCGGAGCTCAAGTCTCTGCCGTCACGCAGGGCCAGCGATCGTGCGCCGGAAAAGAAGCGCTCCATCAGCGTGGCCGACCCTGAGCTGATTCAGGCGGCGGACAAGATCGACAAGAGCGTGCAGGAAGTGTTCGGTGCTTTGCAGGCACTGGTTGCGGAACTGCGCGGCAAGCTGGCGCCAAGGCATGAGCCCAGCACAGAAGCCCGGCCGATTTCCAGTAATGACCTGCTGCGCCTGCTATCGCACTTGCAGCAGTTCGTTCCCCATTCCGATATGCGTGACGACTTCGACCTGCGCAACCAGCTGGAACAGCTGCTGACCCGGGTCAGTGTCAAAAGCGGCAAGTTCCGCGTGGTCGGCGCCGGTGATGAGGACGTGATCAACCTGATCGCCATGCTCTTCGAATTCATTCTCGACGACCGCAACCTGCCGCATTCGCTGCGTGCGCTGATTGGTCGCCTGCAAATTCCGATGCTCAAAGTGGCGGTGCTGGACAAGAGTTTCTTCAGCCGCGGCAGCCATCCGGCGCGGCGCCTGCTCAATGAAATCGCCTCGGCGGCATTGGGCTGGGGCGGGCGTGACGACTATCAGCGTGACGCTTTATACCTACGGGTCGAACAGATCGTGCAGCGCTTGCTCAACGATTTCGTCGACGACCCGGCGATCTTTTCCGAGTTGTTAGTGGATTTCCTCGCCTTTACCAGCGACGAGCGCCGCCGCAGCGAGCTGCTTGAACAACGCACCCGTGACGCCGAAGAGGGGCGTGCCCGCGCCGAACTGGCCCGTCAGCGCGTGCAGCTTGAACTGA
Source organism: Pseudomonas sp. Pseusp88 (assembly GCF_047303955.1). Classification (NCBI taxonomy): domain Bacteria; kingdom Pseudomonadati; phylum Pseudomonadota; class Gammaproteobacteria; order Pseudomonadales; family Pseudomonadaceae; genus Pseudomonas; species Pseudomonas sp. Pseusp88. Next base: position 26,495 of record NZ_JBGLYM010000050.1, read on the forward strand.
ATGAGCGCCTGCTGGGCAAGACCCTGCCTGAAGTGGTGGTGCGCCTGTTGCAGGAAGCCTGGAGCAAAGTGTTGCTGCTGACCTGTCTCAAGCATGGCGAAGAGTCGCCTGAATGGCAGGCGGGCCTGGCAGCCATGGACGATCTGGTCTGGAGCGTCGAGCTGCATGAAGAGCCCGAAGCCCGTCAGCGCCTGCTGGAACTGGTGCCCGGCCTGCTCAAGGCCCTGCGCGACGGCCTGACCAGCGCGGCTTTTGACCCTTTTGCCACCAGCGAATTCTTCAGCCAACTGGAAGTGCTGCATGTTCAAGCCTTCCAGCATTTTGCGCGGATTCAGGAAGTCGATGGCGGCGCGGTGACCGCCGAGCCGGACCCAACGCCGCCGATGATGGCCGTAGTCGAGGAAATCGTCCTGATTGCCCCCGGCGAGCAACTGTTCAGCGAGCCGGTCCTGAACCTGCCCGCCAATGACGAAGGGCTGCTCAAGGTCGATCAACTGCGCCTCGGTTGCTGGGTCGAGATGCAGGAAGACGAAGACCACAAGCTGCGCTGCAAGCTGGCCGCCATCGTCGAGCCGGGCGGGCGCTACATCTTCGTCAACCGCACCGGCATGAAAGTCATGGAAAAGACCCGCATGGGCCTGGCCGTGGAATTCCGCCGTGGTTCCATTCGCGTACTCGACGACACGCTGTTGTTCGACCGGGCACTGGAGTCGGTAATTGGTAGCCTGAGCAAGCGCAAGGGTGCCTGAAGCTGGTCTATGCAATGGCGACATGTGGGACCGGCTGCAGCCGGGAAGGCGTCATCACCCCCCATGTCGTTCTTTCGACTATAGCGGCGTCTTCCCGGCTAAAGCCGGTCCCACATTCGATCCATAATCACCTCACATCCGCTCCCATCGCGGGCATACTGACAGCTCTGACCGCCCCTCAAGGAGCCTTCATGCAGCTGGACCGCGCCACAGGCTGGTGCCAAGGCATACAGCACTGCCCATCGGCCAATTTCAATGAACGACCGGACGCTGAAATCTCGCTGCTGGTGATCCACAACATCAGCCTGCCTCCCGCCCAGTTCAAGACCGGCAAGGTTCAGGCGCTGTTCCAGAACCGTCTGGATCCCGCCGAGCATCCCTATTTCGCAAGCATTGCCGACCTGCGGGTTTCCGCGCACTTTCTGATTGAACGTGATGGCGAGGTGACGCAGTTCGTCTCTTGTCTTGAGCGCGCGTGGCATGCCGGTGTATCACGCTTCCAAGGGCGGGATACCTGTAATGATTTCTCGATTGGCATCGAGCTGGAAGGCACGGATGATCAGCCGTTCACCGAGATCCAGTATGCGGTGCTGATCGATTTGACCCGGCAGTTGCAGGCGGCGTTTCCGGCCATCACCGCGCAACGAATCTGTGGGCACAGTGATATTGCTCCGGGGCGCAAGACCGATCCCGGACCGTTTTTTGAGTGGCCCCGCTTTCTGGCGGCGTTGCAGGACTGATTTGAGGAACAGGTAATGAGCTTTCTGGTGTTGCTGCTGGCGGTCTGGATCGAAAAATTCTCGGCCCTGCGCCAGCGTGTCCAGCGCGACGGCCCTTGGTTGCGGGCCTTGGCGCGGTTGGAGGCGAGCCCGCGTCTGGGCGCTCATCCCTGGCTGATGCTGCTGCTGACGGTCTTGCTGCCGGTGTCGATTCTGGGGCTGATTCTGTTTGTGCTGGGTTCGGTGGCCTATGGCTGGCTGGTGTTCCCGCTGCATCTGTTGGTGTTGATCTACAGCCTTGGGCGCGGCGATCTGATTGCTGCCCTGGGGCCATTTCGCGATGCCTGTCGGCGTGGCGATGTCGAAGCGGCCGCGCTGGTGGCCGACAGGGATATGGGGGTGCAGGCCGAGAATGGCGAGCAACTGCTCGCGGGCGTACAGCGCTACATGATGTGGCAGGCATTCCAGAGCTTTTTCGTGGTGATCTTTTGGTACTTCCTGCTGGGCCCGGTGGCAGCATTGGCCTATCGCCTGTTGGCCTTGGCGGCGGAGAAGGGCAGCAGCCCGGCTCTGGTTGAACGCGCCGGGCAACTGCGCCATGCCTTTGACTGGGTGCCGGTGCGCCTGCTTGCCGCCAGCTTCGCCCTGGTCGGCAATTTCGTCGCGGTCAGTCGGGTCATGTTGCACGAGCTGCTCAACTGGAATATCAGCTCGGCGCAACTGATCGCCCATATCGGCTGCGTCGCCAGTGAAGTGCCCGAGCCGGAGTTGGGTGCCGAAGGGGTTTCCAGCCTCGATGTGCTGTGGGAATTGCTGATTCGCGCGGCGATTGTCTGGTACGCGGGCTTTGCTTTGTGGACCTTGCTCGTCTGAGTTGACGACTGTATTTGCTTCTATGGGACCGGCCGGGAATACGTCTTCCCGGCTAAAGCCGGTCCCACATTGATCTCCTATAGCCTTTCCCCGCATTTACTTTTACTTACAAAACCCCTCTCAGGATTCCGGTATACAGGTTTGGCGCCCGCTAATGGCGTTGAGCTACTGCCGCACCCCAAAACAATAAAAGAAAAAGGGAGAGTTCTGTGAAGAGCCTTTTGTCTCCGGCTATCGCGTTGATGAACCGCCTCAGCTTTGGCATGAAATTCAGCCTGATCAGCGTGCTGTTTTTCGTGCCCATGCTGGTCACCAATTTCTATCTGGTGCGCGACGCCTATCGCGAATTGCTGGTGACGCGCACCGAGCAGCAGAGCCTGGTGTTGTTCGGCGACAGTCTGAGCCTGCGCCGCGACGTAGAAACCCTGAGCCAGCTGGCGGCGATCAATCTGGTCCTGGGTCAGTCGAGCAAGGTCGCGGAACTGGAAAACCGCATCAGTAGCCTGGAAAGCACTGTGCTGGGCAAGCTCAACGGCCTCACAGCGGTGACACTGGTGCCGGAGCAGGTCAGTGTGTTCAATGCCAAGCGTGATGAGCTGATCGCCGATTTCAAGGCGCAACAGGCCGAATCCGGCTTGCAGAACAAGAACGCGCAGCTGGAAAAGCTGCTGAACAAGACCCTGACTTTCAGCAAGGTGATCGCCAGTCAGGCAGGGCTGAGTCAGGATCCCAACAGTGATATTCGCCAGCTCACCGAACTGCTCACCAGTGTCACGCCGCTGGTTACTCAGGCGCTCGGTGAAGGCCGGGCCATGGGCTCGTACTCCCTCGGTCAGGGCCAGCTCAATTCCGCCACCAGCACCCATTTCGACGATCTGCTGCAGCGCCTGGAAAAACTCCAGGCCGATTACGCCCTCAAGTTGCAGGACGCCCTGGCCGCCAGCCCCGAAGCGCACAAGAGCCTCGACACCCTGGCCAGCAATAGCCTGGCGACCCTCAAGCAAGGCAGCGAGCTGTTCGAAGAGCAGATCATGGTCGCCGAAACCCTCGACGCGCCATGGCAGGGTTTCTACGACAAGACCACCGCCCTGATTGCCCAGACCTACCAGCTCAGTGATGCGACCCTGACCTTTCTCGATCGGCAGTTGCAACAGCGCCTGGCTGAGAACCGTCAGCAGATGATCTTGCTGATCAGCGCCCTGGCGGCCGTATTCCTGCTGATTTTCTACCTGTATGGCGGCTTCTACGTCTCGACTCGCACCACGCTGCGGCGACTAGGGCTGATCATGGACAAGGTGGCGGCGGGGGACATGACCGCGACTTTTGTCGCCCATAGCCGTGATGAACTGGGCGAACTGGGCCGGGTGTTCAACGGCACCGTGGCGAAAATCCATGACCTGATCGAGAAAGTCGGCCAGACCGTGATCGAAGTCGAGCGCCAGTCCGCACAGGTCGAGTCGGTATCGTCCCTGAGCAATCAGGCGGTGGCGGGGCAGCGCAGCCAGATCGAACAGGTGGCCACGGCCATGAATCAGATGTCCGCCACTGCCCATGAAGTTGCGCGCAGTGCTGCGGCGGCCGTGCACAGCGCGCAAAGCGTCAATCAGGAGACCGTCAACGGTCGCGGTCTGGTGCAGTCGCAGCAAGGCAGCATCGCTCGTCTGGCCGGGGAGATCGATCAGTCGGTGCAAGTGATCAACCAACTGGCCACCGACAGCAGCGCCATCAGCCGGGTATTGGAGGTGATCAAGAGCGTGGCCGAGCAGACCAACCTGTTGGCCCTCAACGCTGCCATCGAAGCTGCGCGGGCAGGCGAGCAGGGTCGGGGTTTTGCCGTGGTTGCCGACGAAGTGCGCACCCTGGCCCGGCGCACCCAGCAATCCACCGAGGAAATCGCTGCGATGATTCTGCGCTTGCAGTCCGGCGTCGACGCAGCGGTCAAGGCCATGGGTGTCAGTCATGAAATGGCCACCGGCACCGTAGGGCAGTCGGAGCAGGTGCAGCAGGCGCTGGAGAATATCCTCGCCGCCGTAGGCCTGATCGTCGATCAGAACCAACAGATCGCCGCCGCCGTCGAGCAACAGACCGCCGTGGCCCACGATATCGATCAGAACATCGTCGAAATCAACCTGGCCGGTGAACGTACTGCCGACGGCGCCAACCAGACCGAACACGCCAGCCGCCAGCTCTCGGCGCAGGTGCTGGAGTTGCAGCAGTTGATCAGTGCCTTCCGCGTGTGAATGACAAGGGGGGTCGGTGGGAGCGAGTTTTGTGGGAGCAAATGTTGTGGGAGCGAATTCATTCGCGAAGAGGCCGGTACATCCGATAGATATTCGTCGCCTGGAATGCCACCTT
>NZ_JBGLYM010000051.1:0-30413 GCF_047303955.1 Pseudomonas sp. Pseusp88
TGATATTGAGTGGGGGTTTTCGCCGGGAATAGGTCATTGAAGTCACCGCCGCCTTCCCGGCTGAAGCCGGTCCCACAGTAAAGATCAGACCAACAACGTCATCCAGGTCGATGCCAGGTACGACGCCGCGCGATCAAGTTGCTCCTACCCTGGTCCGTGCGGCAAATCCCCACACAATCCCCACATTCCCCCCATAAAGCACCCACACAGCCCTCGCAGACTCTGCCTATCAAAAACAGGGAGAGTCCCATGAATCGCAGTCTGACTATAAAACTGGGAATGATCGCGCTCCTGATCATTCTATTGCTGGTGCCCTTGATGATGATCGACGGCATGATCGGTGATCGCCAGGGCCGACGTGACGGGGTGCTGGAAGACATAGCCCGCAGCTCCAGTTACAGCCAGCAACTGAGCGGGCCGCTATTGGTGGTGCCTTATCGCAAGACACTGAACCTGTGGAAAACCAACGCACAAACCAACGAGCGCTATCAGGAGACCGTTCAGGAGCGGGGTTTTTTGTACTTTCTGCCGGACACATTCAAGCTCAATGGCACCGTGCATACCGAGTTGCGCTCACGGGGCATTTACGAAGCCCGGCTGTTCCACGCCGACAATACGATCGAGGGGAATTTTCAGGTGCCGGAACACTTGGGTATCAGCGAGGATTTCGACAGCTATCAGTTCGACCAGCCGTACCTGTCGGTTGGCATCAGCGATATTCGCGGTATCGAAAACGGTCTGAAGTTGAAGCTCAACAATCAGGAAGTGGATTTTGTCCCGGGCTCGCGTCTGGAGTGGTTGGGCGAGGGTGTAAGCGCCAACCTGCCAGCCATCGACGGCAGTCGGGCGACTCAACTGAATTTCGCTTTCGACCTCATTCTGCAAGGCACCGGGCAACTCAAGGTCACGCCTGTGGGTAAATCGAGCGAGGTGGTGCTGAACGCTGACTGGCCGCATCCGAGCTTTATCGGCAGCTATCTGCCAACCCGCCGGGAGATCACCGACACGGGTTTCAGCGCCAACTGGCAGACCTCGTTCTTCTCTACCAATCTTGAAGAAGCGCTGAGCCGCTGCCATGAGGCCGCCCCTTGCGCGGAGTTGAGCAACCGCAGTTTTGGCGTCAGCTTTATCGAGCCCGTGGACCAGTACCTGAAAAGCGAACGGGCGATCAAATATGCGCTGCTGTTCATTGGCCTGACCTTCGCCGGTTTCTTCCTGTTCGAAGTGATGAAGAACATGGCGGTTCACCCGATCCAATACGCCCTGGTCGGCGTTGCCCTGGCATTTTTCTATCTGCTGCTACTGTCGATGTCCGAGCATCTGGGCTTTGCCCTGGCTTATCTGTTGTCGGCCGGTGCCTGTCTGGCGCTGATCGGCTTCTACATCTGCCATGTACTACGTAGCGTACAGCACGGCCTGGGTTTCACGGCCGGGCTGGCGGCGCTGTATGCCTTGCTCTACGGCCTGCTGCGTGCCGAAGACTATGCGCTGCTGATGGGCTCGCTGTTGCTGTTCGGCCTGCTCGGCGTGTTCATGATTATGACCCGCAAACTCGACTGGTACGGCGTGGCCCTGGCCAAACCGGCCAAGCCCGTGGAATTCAAGATCGAGGAGGCCGTCCATGAGTAGGTGGCTGGGGACGCGGGAGGATCAGGATATGGCTACGCGGTTGGTTGCGGATATCGCCGGGTTGTTTCCAGTGTTCTGCGCGGGTGAATTCGCTGCAAGCGAGTGTGGGAGCGAATTCAGTGGGAGCGAATTCATTCGCGAAGAGGCCATTGCATCAAGCGTATTTCTGTCGTCTGGCATAACGCCTTCGCGGATGAATTCCACAGTAGCGCGTGCATATCGTCGGTCGTGTGGGAGCGGATTCATCCGCGAAGGGGCCAATACATCCAACACATTGGCGGCGTCCGAAATAAAGCTTTCGCGGATGAATCCGCTCCCACAGTAGCGCTGTGCATATCGTCGGATCTGCGGGAGCGGATTCATTCGCGAAGGGGCTGCTCTGGCTTTACAGCAAACATGGAATCTCCCACAGCACCCGCTCCCAAAATTCCGGTTTCGCGGGTAGATCAAACCGGTGGCTGTGTCGCCCACATCGACGGGCGCTGGCTGACTTCGGCATACCAGTTGGCCAGGCGCGGGTAGCTGCTGCGCCAGCCGAGGTCGGGCTGGCGAAAGTCCAGGTAGCCCAGGGCACAGGCCACACCGATGGCGGCCACGTCGAAATGGGCGCCGAGTTCGGTGATGGCTTCGGCCTCGAAGTAGGCCAGGGTGCGGTGGATCTTTTCATGCTGGTTGTCCAGCCAAAGATCCCAGTGTTTGTCTGCGGGGCGCAGGAAGGTCTCGTAGCGGATCAGTACGGCGGCGTCGAGTACGGCATCGGCCAGGGAGGCCAGGGTCAGGCGCCGCCAGCGTGCCGGGCCGGATCGGGGGATCAGCGGGCTGCCGTTGTGATGGTGGTCCAGGTAGTCGAGGATGACCCGGCTGTCATGGATGACATTGCCGTCGGCCAGGCGCAGGGCCGGGATCTTGCCGGCGGGGTTGTCCTGATTGAGGTCCTCCACGGGATTGACCGGGGTGACCGGCGTCGGCAGCAGGATCACCTTGTCCAGTTGCCCGGTCTCGTGGAGCAGGACCAATACCTTGCGGGCAAAGGGTGAAGCCGCGTTGAAGTGCAACGTCATGTCGGTATTGATCATGGGGCCTCCTGGAGTCGAACAGGCCCATAGACTAGTCAGGGCACCGCTCGTCTGCAATCTCCAGTTACGACAGCTTTTTGCGCGTGAGCAAACCCTTCAGGCTCACCACCGTGGAAATACCCATGGCCAGCCACGACAGCGAATCCCAGGCGCCATCACCGAGCAGGGCGGCGAACAGCCCGGCCAGGGTCAGCACGGCAATGGCGGTGGGGGCGGCGAAGACTTTCCAGAAGGTTGAGTTCTTCATGCTTTCACCCGCCGCCGCACCCACCACAGGTACAGGCCGCTGCCCAGCACCAGAATGGTCAGCACATCCAGCGCGGCCCAGAGGATCTGCATCGTCAGGCCGCCGTAGTCACCGAAATGCAACGGCTGGGACAGGCCCAACGCGTCCATGTACCACGGGCGCTCGACCACGGCTGTCAGCTGCAGATTGCTGGCGTCGATCAATACCGGCGTCAGCAGGTGCGAGGTGAGCTGGCTGGCACCTTTCATGAACACTGCATAGTGATGCTCGCTGGACAGCATGGTCCCGGGGAAGGCGATAAAGTCCGCCTGCATGCCCGGTGCTGCCGCGCTGGCGAGGTTCAGCAGCTCAGCGGCTGGCGCCCGTTGGGTCAGGGGCGGGGCGTCGCGATAGGGGGCGATCATCGCAGCCAGGCTGTCGTTGCGCCACGAGGTGATCAGCAGGTCGGCGCAGGCGTTGATCACGCCGGTCAGGCCCACAACCAGGGCCCAGCTCAGGGTGACGACGCCGATCAGGTTGTGCAGGTCGAGCCAGCGGATGCGCGTGGATTTTTCCGGGCGCACCGTGGCGAAGGGCAGGCGGCGCATGAATGGCGCGTAAAGCACGACCCCGGAGACAATGGCCAGGATAAACATCAGCCCCATAAAGGCCAGCAGTAGCTTGCCCGGCAGCCCGGCATACATGTCCACATGCAGGCGCAGCATGACCATCATGAAGCCGCCATTGGCTGAAGGCATTTCCAGGGCTTCGCCGGTGCGGGCATCGAGCATGAAGGTATGGGACGAGTTGGGCTCGGTGCCTGGGGTTGCCGCCATAATGGCCATGACGCCATTGGGTTCGTCTTCCTCCCAGGCGAAATACTGCATGGCGTCGCCGGGCCGGTGTGCCTCGGCAGCCTTGATCAGTTGGTCCAGGTTCAGGCGTGGAGCATCGGCGGGCATGGCCTTGAACTCTGGCGCGTTACCCAGCAGGTGGTCGATCTGATGATGAAAGATCAACGGCAGGCCGGTCAGTGCCAGCATCAGCAAAAACAGGGTGCAGATCAGGCTGGTCCAGGTGTGAATCGCGGACCAGCGTCGGATAGTCTGGCTTTTCATGGCGTTTTCCAGAATGCCAAAGGCCGCTGATCACTCAGCGGCCTTTGGATTGACTCGTTGTTTCTTACCACTTGTAGTCGACGCTGGCCATGACGTTACGGCGATCGCCGTAGTAGCAGTAGAAGCCGTCACAGGTGGACAGATATTCCTTGTCGAACAGATTGTTGGCGTTGACTGCCACGCTGACGCCCTTGAGCGATGGGTTCAGGTAGCTCAGGTCATAGTGCACGGCACCGTCCCACAGGGTGTAGTCGTTGGTATGGCCGTCGGATTTGTCACGGACAAAGCCCAGGCTGCCGATGGCGATGTTATCGGTCTCGCCGATATACCGCACGCCCAGCCCCATGCCGAAACCTGCCAATGGACCATTGTGGAAGGTGTAGTCAGCCCAGACCGACGCCTGGTTTTCCGGGGTCAGCGGCAGTGGACGGTTCTTGTCCAGCGGGTTGCCGACCTTGGTCATCTTGGTGTTGGCGTTGGTGTAGGACGCCGTCAGCTTGAGGTTGTCGGTCACGTTGCCAACCGCTTCCAGTTCCAGGCCGCGAACCTTGGCTTCACCCAACGGGCGGGTGTTGCCGAGGCTGTCAGAGAGGACGATGTTCTCGCGGGTCAGGTCGTAGACCGCTGCGGTGAACAGGATGTCGCTGCCCGGTGGCTGGTACTTCAGGCCCAGTTCGTACTGCTTGCCGGTGCCAGGCTGGAAAGCCTTGCCGTCGGCGCCGCCCTGTTCTGCCTGGAACGATTCGGCGTAGGAAATGTAAGGAGTGAAGCCGGAGTCGAACACATAGCTCAGCGCCGCGTTGCCGCTGAAGTGGCTGTCGGTGCGCTTATCGTGGGCGTCGCTCATGTTGTAGAAGGTCGAATCGGTTTTCAGCAGGTCCTGACGGCCGCCAAGGGTCAGACGCCAGTTGTCCAGAGCCATCTGGTCCTGAACATAGAGGCCGGTGTCGTCGGTCTTCTGGTTGTAGTCCTGATACGCAGTGTACGAGACCTTGCTGAAGTCCTGGCCGTAGATCGGGTTGATGATATTGCTGGTCGGCGCGTTGCCGTACTGCCACTTGTAGTTGTGGTTGATGCGCTGGTAATCCAGGCCCAGCAACAGGGTGTGGCGGACGATGCCGGTGTTGAAGTCGGCCTGCAGGTTATTGTCCACGGCGAACTGACTGATGTCTTCGTTGACCACGTTGGCGCCACGGGCCACGGTGCCGTCAGCACTGACCGAGCCGTAATAGCCGCCCGCAGTGATGCCCTGGAACGACAGATCGCTCTTGGTGTAGCGCAGGTTCTGCTTGAACTGCCAGACATCATTGAAGCGGTGCTCAAAGGCATAACCCAGTGCGTAATAGGTCTTGTCGTAGAACTCCCACTTCGGATCGCCCAGGTTCTTGTGATACTTCACTTCACCGGCAGGCGTCGACAGCTTGGTGCCCTCCAGCGGCAGGAACTGGCTGGTGATGCCGGTATCGTCGCGGTTGAACTGGCTGAGGAAGGTCAGCTTGGTGTCCGGGTCGATGTTCCAGGTCAGACTGGGAGCCAGGTTGTAGCGCTTGTCGTCGATGTGCTCGACGCTGGTGCCGCTGTCACGGACTACGCCGCTGACGCGGTATTCGAAACGACCTTCATCATCGATGGGGCCGGTGCTGTCGAAGCTGATCTGCTTGCGCTGGTAGCTGCCGATCTGCGCCTGGATTTCATGGCTGGCCGTGGCTTCGGGACGCCGGCTGACCATGTCCAGCATGCCGCCGGGCGGGGTCTGGCCATAGACCGAAGACGCCGGGCCGCGCAGCAGGGCGACGCGCTCCAGGTCCCAGGTTTCCATTTTCGGCATCACGTAGGCGCCTTTGGGCAGTGGCAGGCCGTCGAGGAACTGGGTCGGTTCGAAGCCACGCACTTTCAGCCACTCGGCGCGGCTGTCGCTGCCGTAGCTGCTGGCAGTGACGCCCGGCATGTAGCGCACGGCGTCGTCGAGGTTCTGTACGGCGCGATCTTTCATCTGTTCGCGTGTGGCTACCGAGATCGAGCGAGGCACTTCGGCCAGGGCGGTATCGGTTTTGGTACCGGCGGCAGTGCGACTGGCGACATAACCTTCCACCGGGCCCCAGGCACTTTCGGCAGCGGTCGATTGACCCTGGATGGTGGTCTCCGGCAGGGCCACGGTGCCTTCCGGCGCGGCCATCAAGCTGAAGCTGCCCGCGCTGCTCTGCACCAGTTGCAGACCGCTGCCGCGCAACGCCTGGCGCAGGGCCCCGGTGGCGTCGAACTGGCCCTGTACTGGCGCCGAGGTGCGTCCGGCGACCAGGGATGGGGCGACGGCCAGGGCGATACCGGCCTGGCTGGCGATCTGGTTCAGGGTCGTGGACAGCGAGCCGCCCGGCAGGTTATAGGCCCGCACACTGGAAGCCTGCTCGGCGGCCTGGGTCGACAGGCTGGCAAGGGGAGTGGTCAGGGCAATGGCAACAGCCAACAGGCTGGGACGCAACAAGGTTTCAAGCGCGCGGGACATTAGGGGGCTCCTGGAGGGAAACGGTACTCAATGTCTGTGTGCCGAACGAGAACGGAAAAGTGATAGAGCTGATCGAAAATTATTTCGATTTAGATTTATAAAGCTGTTCGAGCGCGAACAATGGCAGCGGATTCATTCGCGAAGACGGTGTTTCAGGCAGTGAATACGCGTCGGGTGTACTGGCCCCTTCGCGGATGAATCTGCCCCCACAATTCGAATTGAATTGCCCAACTCCTTCCTTGGCGCATCACAGTTTCCCGGTAGCGGGTGCTTTCTGCTCCTGAGCAACCACCGTCACCCACCACGGCGTGTGCTGTTCGATCTGTACCGGCAGCGTCGGGATCAGGGCCTTGAGGGCCAGGTCGGAGTTGTTCAGCGGGAAGCTGCCGGTGATGCGCAGCTCAGCCACGTCAGGTGCCACGCCCAGGTGCCCGATGCGGTAGCGGTCCAGCTCGGTGATCAGGTCGCCCAGGCGCGCGTTATCTACCACCAGCATGCCCCGGGTCCAGGCATCGGCGCCGGGCTTGAGGGCCAGCGTCGGGCCAAGGCCGGTGCTGCTCAGGCGGATTTGCTGGCCCTCACGAACGATCTGCTCCTGCTCGCTGGCCTGGGGATGGGCGGCCACAGCCGACTGCAGCACGCTCAGCAGGGTATCGTCATCCTCGCGCTTGACCAGAAAGCGCGTACCCAAGGCATGCATGCGGCCATCGCGGGTCTCGACGATAAACGGGCGCGGATCATTATGGCTGCCGGTTTCGACGAATATTTCACCGTCTTGCAGGATGACCCGCCGCTCTTTGCCATCGAAACGCACATCGATGGCGCTGTGGGTGTTGAGACGTACCAGGGTGTCATCGGCCAAGCGCACGCTGCGCTGCTCGCCGGTGGCGGTGCGCTGGTCGGCAAGCCAGTAATCCACCGGCAGATAACGGGTAGTGCTCAGCAGCAGGCCCAGACCACAGACCAGCAGCAAGCCGAAGAAACTGCTGCGCAGCGTGCGCACTTTGCGCCGGGCGTTTTCGTCACCGTGCTGCAAGGCTCTACGTGCGGGGCCGGCGCCAATGGCAAAGCGTTGATCAAGCAGGCCCAGTTGCCGCCATGCGCGGCTGTGTTCTTCGCTGGCACTGAGCCATCGATTGAACTCTTCGCGCTCGGTAGCGCTGCCATTGTCGCCATCCAGGCACAACTGCCAGGCAATGGCGGCATCCAGGACTTTGGATGAGACGGGATGAGTTTTGAAGGTGGTCATGCCGGCTCGCCGTAGAGGGCGATATAGCATTGGCGCATGCCCTGGGCCAGATACTGGCGCACGCGGGGCACGGAAACTCCCAGGCGCTCGGCGATTTCGCCGTGGCTCAAGCCATCGAGGCGATTGTAGAGGAAGGCCGCACGGGACTTGCTCGATAGCTTGCCCAGCAGGCGGTCGATTTCCTTGAGGTCTTCGAGAATCTGGTGCTGCTCTTCCAGTCCTGGCTGCTCAGCCTCGGGGAGCAGCGCCAGCTCGTTCAGGTACGCCTGTTCAAGGGCGGCACGTCGGAAGTAATCGAACAACAGGCCCTTGGCGATAGCGACGAGAAAGGCGCGGGGCTCGCGCGGTTCGTTGAGTTCTGCACGGCCCAACAGACGCACGAAGGTGTCCTGGCTCAAGTCTTCGGCGCGTTGCGGGCACGCCACATTGCGTCGCAGCCAGGTCAGCAACCAGCCACGGTGGTCGCGATACAGCGTCCCTACCAGCTCGCGTTGAGAACTTTGCACTGACGACACGAAGAGCCCCGAGGATGTAACATCATTTAACGAGAATTATTCGCGATTGTGTCAGAGCCGATGGATGCTGGCAATTGGTAGTGATTATCTATTGCGCTCCAGTCGTCGAAATGTGCCACGCAACGAACGCAATCCTGTGGGAGCGAGGCTTGCCGGATCGCCGTACCGCCGCGAAGACGTCGTCCGTGACGAAAATATCTATCGGATGTGCTGGCCTCTTCGCGGGCAAGCCTCGCTCCTACAGATAGGCAGGGGGGCTTAAAAAGAATGCGATTGCTTGCGGCGCCGCCACTGCCCCAGGCACTGCTCCAACCGCGCGGGGCTATCGATCTGTTGGCGGCGGGCGTGGCTGAACAGGATCAGTGACAGTTCGGCGGTGACCATGGCGTCGGCGCTGGCATGGTGGCGCTCTTCGGCCTGCAGACCGAAGAACGCGGTCCATTCATCCAGCCCGGCCTGGCGGAAGTTGGCCTGGGGGCAGAGCATCGGTGCGATCTCGGCGACATCGAGAAAGACGTGTTGCAGGCGATAGCCGAGGCTGTCTTTCAGGGCGCGATTCAGCATGTGCTGGTCGAATGGCGCATGGAAGGCCAGCAGCGGGCTGTCGCCGACGAACTCCATGAAGTCCAGCAGCGCTTCGGCCGGTTCGTTGCCTGCGGCAATCGCGCTGGGGCCCAGGCCATGGATCAGCACGGCGGGGCCGGGCTTGTGAGCGACCCGCAGCAGGGTCTGCTCGAATTGCTGGCTCAGGTCGATGGCGCCGTCTTCGATAACCACGGCACCGATGGACAGCACCTGATCACGGCTCATGTTCAGACCGGTGGTTTCCAGGTCCACGACCACCCAGCGCTGCTGGCGCAGGCTGTGTTCTCCCAGCGGCGTGAAGGGTTGCAGTTGGCCCAGGCGCCGCTCCTGCTCGGAGTTCAAGGGCGTGGTCTTGGCCTTGGGGCGTAGCCAGTCGAACAGATTCATAGTTGATAGCGCAGGGTCAGGCTGGTTTGCAGGCGTTGGGCCTGGCGGAAAGACTCGCGCAGGATGCGTCGGTCCAGATGATTGAGGCTGTCCGGGTCGACCCGGTTGGACCACGGCAGGTTCTGCCGACTCTGCAATTGGTGCTGTTGCATGCGGGTCTGTTGAATGAAGTGATAGGCCTCTTCGTAAGCGGCGCCGTCCAGCGGGTCGATCACTTCGCGTTCAACCAGCTGACGCAAGCGTTCCAGCGTGTTGTTGGCCTCGATACCGTTGGCCAGGGCCAGCAGCCGCGCGCCATCGACGAAGGGGGTAAGCCCGGCGGTCTTGAGGTCCAGGGTGTCCTTGTCGCTGCCTTTGCCGGTCAGTACGAAATCCTTGAAACGGCCCACGGGCGGGCGCTGGCGCAGGGCGTTTTCCGCCAGCATGCGCTGGAACAGACGGTTGTCAGCCACCTGATCGAGAATGCTGCGACGCAGTTGCTGCCCGCCGCTTTCGTCGCCCCAGACCACCCGCAGATCGAAATAGATGCTCGAAGCCAGCAGGTTCTCCGGTGTCGCCTCGCGAATGAACGCACTGAAGCGCCGCGCCCATTCCAGCCGCGACAGGCACAGCTCCGGGTTGCCCGCCATGATATTGCCCTTGCATAGGGTGAAGCCGCACTGGGCCAGGCCCTGATTGATGCGCTCGGCGATGGGCAGCAACAGGCCGCGAATCTGAGCGGCTTCTGCGGCGTCCTTGGCTTCGAAAAGGATGCCATTGTCCTGATCGGTGTGCAGGGTCTGCTCGCGACGCCCTTCACTGCCGAAGCACAGCCAGCTGAATGGCACGCCGGGGTCGCCTTTCTCTTCCAGGGTCAGTTCGATGACGCGGCAGACGGTGTGGTCATTGAGCAGGGTGATGATCTGGGTGATCTGGGTCGACGACGCGCCGTGGGCGAGCATGCGGTCTACAAGCTGCACGATATCGCCGCGCAGATTGACCAATTGTTCAATGCGCGAGGCATTGCGGATGGTTCGGGCCAGGTGCACCAGATCGACCCGTTGCAGCGAGAACAGATCACGCTCGGAGACCACACCGCACAGACGTCCATCCTTGACCAGACAGACGTGGGCGATATGCCGACCGGTCATTGCAATCGCAGCGTCGAAGGCACTGGCCTCGGGGCTGAGGTGGAAGGGCGCCTGGATCATCCGCTGCTGGATCGGCAGGCCGAAGTCCGCGTTGATGTCGGCTACCGCCTCACGCAGGTCGCGCAGGGTGAAGATCCCCAGCGGCGCCTGCTGCTCGTCGACGATGACGATGCTGCCCACCTGATGCTCATGCATCATCCTGACGGCTTCGCGCAACGGCGTTTCCGGACTGCACATCACGGGGTGGCGCATGGCCAGTTCGCCGAGACGGGTATTCAGCGAATACTGGGTGCCGAGGGTTTCCACTGCGCGCTGCTGGACTTGCTGATTGACCTGATCGAGCAAACTGCTGACCCCACGCAAGGCGAAGTCGCGGAAGGTGTTGGACAGGCCGAACAGTTTGATGAATGCCGGTTTATTCAGTTGCAGACAGAAGGTGTCTTCAGCCGCCAGGTGCTCGGTGCGGGTGGCGCGCTCACCCAGCAGCGCGGCGAGGGGGAAGCATTCCCCGGTGGTGATTTCAAAGGTGGTTTCAGTGCCACCCTTGGCTGTATGGGGGCGTTCACCGACCACGCGGCCCTGCTTGACGATGTAAAAGTGCTCTACTGGCCCATCGCCAGGCTTGATGATGCTCTCATCGGCAGCGTAAAAACGCAGCTGGCATTGCTCGACCAGATAGGCGAGGTGAGCGTTCTCCATCAGGTTGAACGGCGGAAACTTTTGCAGAAACTGCATCGTCCCATGAATGTTCTGCAACACTGCTGTCTTGCCTGCCTGGGTGAAAGCGTCCGCTTTGCTCATGACCTGTACCGCGCTTTTTATTTGTAATCAATGGTCGACCGCTTGCACAACGGTGCCCATTGGACGTAAGTCTTAGTACTGACCACGGCACAAACATGTCGTTGATTGCAGGGAATGAAGAGATGTCTATGTCCGACTACGATATTTTGAGCGACGAAGAGCGCGAAGCCCTCAACGAAGTCATGCTGGCCCCGATGCCCGACTCACCACAACGGGTGCTGATCGTCGACGATGACAGGGAAGCGCGCGAGGTGCTGGCCGAAATCCTCAGCCTCAACGATATCAGTTGCCTGACCGCCGCTGGCGGTAACAGCGCCTTGCATCTGCTCCAGGCGCGGGAATCCATTGCGCTTCTGATTACCGACCTGCGCATGGTGCCCTGTAGCGGCCTGGACTTGATCCGTCAGGTTCGCGAGTCCAATCGCGCCGAGCTGCCGATCATCATCGTTTCCGGTGACGCCAGCGTGCGCGACGCCATCGATGCCATGCACCTGAGCGTGGTGGACTTCCTGCTCAAGCCGATCAATACCAAGCAGTTATTGAAGCTGGTCAAGCGGGAATTGGGGATGGTGTAGCTGGAAATCGTGGGGGGCAACGTGCTGAAGAGAATCCTGTGGGAGCGAATTTATTCGCGAAAGCGATATTCAAGTCGCTGAAGATGCGGTGGATGTACCGGCCTCTTCGCGAATGAATTCGCTCCCACAATTCGCTCCCTCAGGATTTCCCTTACAGGTATTGCTTACAACCCGTTTTTAGCCTTGAACTCCCGACGGCGACGGTGCAGCACCGGCTCGGTGTAGCCGTTCGGCTGTTTGCCACCCTCAACCACCAGTTCCACCGCAGCCTGGAAGGCGATATTGCTATCGAAATCCGGAGCCAGCGGGCGGTACAGCGGGTCATTGGCGTTCTGCCGGTCGACCACGGGCGCCATGCGCTTGAGGCTTTCCATGACCTGCGCCTGATCGACCACGCCATGACGCAGCCAGTTGGCGATGTGCTGGCTGGAAATACGCAGCGTCGCACGGTCTTCCATCAGGCCGACGTCGTTGATATCCGGCACCTTGGAGCAACCCACGCCCTGATCGATCCAGCGCACCACGTAACCGAGGATGCCCTGGGCGTTGTTGTCCAGCTCGTTCCTGATCTCTTCCGGTGTCCAGTTGGTGTTGGGTGCCAACGGGATGGTCAGGATGTCGTCCAGGGAAGCGCGGGCACGCCGGGCCAGTTCGGCCTGGCGGGCGAACACGTCGACCTTGTGATAGTGCAGGGCGTGCAGGGCGGCGGCGGTTGGCGACGGTACCCAGGCGGTGTTGGCACCGGCCAGTGGATGAGCGATTTTCTGCTCCAGCATCGCTGCCATCAGATCGGGCATGGCCCACATGCCTTTGCCGATCTGCGCACGACCCTGCAGACCGCAACTGAGGCCGATATCGACGTTCCAGTTCTCGTAGGCACCGATCCACTTCTCGGCTTTCATCTGCGCCTTGCGCACTACCGGGCCTGCTTCCATGGAGGTATGGATTTCGTCGCCGGTGCGATCGAGGAAGCCAGTGTTGATGAACACTACGCGTTCGCTGGCGGCCTTGATACAGGCCTTGAGGTTGACCGTGGTACGGCGCTCCTCGTCCATGATTCCGACTTTCAGGGTGTTGTGCGCCAGGCCCAGGACCTGCTCGATACGACCGAACAGTTCGTTGGTGAACGCGGCCTCTTCCGGGCCGTGCATCTTCGGTTTGACGATATACATCGAACCGCTGCGGCTGTTGGCCCGGGAGGTGTTGCCCTTGAGGTTATGGATCGCCGCCAGGCTGGTCAGCAAGCCGTCGAGAATGCCTTCCGGCACTTCGTTACCATCTTTGTCGAGAATTGCATCGATGGTCATCAGGTGGCCGACGTTACGCACGAACAACAGCGACCGACCGTGCAACGTGACCGGCTCTCCGGTAGGCGAGGTGTAGACACGATCGGGGTTCATGGTCCGGGTGAAGGTACTGCCACCCTTGGACACTGACTCCGACAGATCGCCTTTCATCAGGCCCAGCCAGTTGCGGTAGACCACCACCTTGTCATCGGCATCGACGGCGGCGATGGAGTCTTCGCAGTCCATGATGGTAGTCAGGGCCGCTTCCATCAGCACGTCTTTGACGCCTGCGGCATCAGTCTGGCCGACGGGGCTGGTGGCATCGATCTGGATCTCGAAGTGCAAGCCATTGTGCTTGAGCAACACAGTGGTCGGCGCTGCACTATCGCCCTGGAAGCCGATCAACTGTGCGTCGTCTTTAAGGCCGGTATTGCTGCCGCCCTTGAGGGTGACCACCAGCTTGCCGTCGATCAGTTTGTAGGCGGTGGAATCGACATGGGAGCCTGCGGCCAATGGCGCGGCTTCGTCGAGGAAGGCGCGGGCGAAGGCGATGACCTTGTCGCCGCGGACCTTGTTGTAGCCTTTACCTTTCTCCGCGCCGTCGGCTTCGCTGATGGCATCGGTGCCATACAGCGCGTCATACAGCGAGCCCCAACGCGCATTCGAGGCGTTCAGGGCGAAACGGGCATTCATCACCGGCACAACCAGCTGCGGGCCGGCCATGCGGGCGATTTCTTCATCGACGTTTTGCGTCGAGACCTGGAAGTCCGCTACTTCTGGCAGCAGATAACCGATGTCTTCAAGAAATGCTTTGTAAGCCGGGGCATCGTGGGCCTTTCCGGCGTTGGACTGGTGCCAGGCGTCGATTTTTGCCTGCAAGTCATCACGTTTGGCGAGGAGAGCTTTGTTCTTGGGCGCCAGCTCATGGATCAGTGCATCAGCACCGGTCCAGAACGCAGTTGCATCGAGGCCGGTGCCCGGAATGGCTTCGTTATTGACGAAGTCGAACAGCACTTTGGCGACCTGCAGGCCACCGACTTGAACGTGTTCAGTCATTGCATTTGCCTCACTCTGCTCAGCTTTAGCGTTCATCTGGGAGCGCTGTCTTGTTAGCGCCAACAATTATGTAGTGCGCGACGGCGGATACTACATGATGATTGGCGACGTGAAAATGAGACTGAAGGATGTCACCGAACGACTGGATTGACATCATTAGTCACGTTGGAGAGATCGATGCTCGCAAACGAGCCGACGATTGTTTCAGACAACGATTCATTTTGTACACAGTTCGCATTTTTGGCATTCCCGCGCTTTTTCGGGCTTTGCCTATACTTGCCCAACATTCAGATACGAGGAATCGAGCTGTGGATCATCTTGTCGTCACTGTTTTTGCCGCAGACAGGCCCGGCCTGGTCGAACGTATCGCCCAATGCATCGGCGATCATCAGGGTAACTGGCTGGAAAGCCGCATGGCGCGCATGGCCGGACAATTTACCGGCATCGTGCGTATCGGCATCGCCATTGAACAGCAGGCTGAGTTGAAAAAGGCCCTGCGTGACCTGGCCGTGCATGGCATTCAGGTACTGTTCGCCGAAAACGATATCCAACCCACCGCTGTATGGAAGCACATCAATATGGAGTTGGTGGGCAATGATCGCCCCGGCATCGTCCGCGAGATTACCCGTTTGCTGGCCGAGCAGGGCGTCAACGTCGAGCGTCTGGTGACCGATGTGCGCCCGGCGCCGATGAGCAGCGAAATGCTGTTCCACGCTGAAGCGATTCTCGGCATGCCCTTGAGCCTGCCGCTGGAAACGCTGCAAAAGCACCTGGAGACCCTGGCCGACGACCTGATGGTGGAACTGGTGCTCAAGGAAGATTGAAGGTTATCCCACGTTTTCCTGCGCCTGCCTGTGGATAACCTGTACAGACGCCTCTGCAGGCCACGCCGGTCGAGGCTTTGGCTGGGTTGGTCAAAAAACAATCAAAATCCTGAGGTTGTGCACAAATAGCTTTAACGAGGCTGTGGATAACCTTGGGAGCGATGACTGTAAGCCAGGAATCGCCTGGCTTACAGAGGGTTGGTTATTTTTTGTACAGAGTTTTCGCGTTTGCATCAGGCTTTGCGGCGCAGATTGAACCAGGCATCCACGCTGTAAACCGCCAGGCCAGCCCAGATAAAGGCAAAGGTCACCAGGGTGCTGGGTGCCAGATGCTCGTTGTACAGCAACACAGCCTGGGCCAGTACCAGGGTCGGGGCGATGTACTGCAGAAAGCCCAAAGTGGTGTAGGGCAAATGCCGGGCAGCGGCGTTGAACGCCACCAGCGGCACCAGGGTGATGGGCCCGGCAGCCGCCAGCCACAGCGCTTGGGATGTAGTCCAGAACTCCGGCTGGGCACTGTGAGCCAGGGGATTGAACAATAACCAGCCCAGTGCCAGCGGCACCAGTATCCAGGTTTCCACCACCAGGCCCGGGAGGGCGGCAACGGGTGCCTGTTTACGAATCAGGCCATAGAAACCGAAAGTCAGCGCCAGCGCCAGGGACACCCACGGCAGGCTGCCGACCTGCCACACCTGTTGCGCCACACCTATCACGGCCAGGCTGACCGCCAGCCACTGCAGCGGGCGCAGGCGTTCGCGCAGTAACAACATGCCCAGCATCACGTTGACCAGCGGGTTGATGAAATAGCCCAGGCTGGCCTCGACCATGCGATCGTTATTCACTGCCCAAACATAGATCAGCCAATTGCAGGCGATCAGCGTGCCGCTGCCTGCCAGGATCGCCAGTCGGCGCGGATTGTCGCGCAGCTCGCGCCACCAGCCGGGGTGCTTCCACACCAGCAGCAGCAACGACCCGGAAATAGCCGACCAGATGGCGCGGTTGACGATGATCTCCACGGCAGGCACCGCAGCGAGCAACTTGAAGTAAATCGGGAACAGACCCCAGATGATGTAGGCCGTCAGGCCCAGAATGTACCCGCGACGCGGGTTGGCGGCTTGCATGTGTCGTCCTTGGTAAAAGGTGGACCTTATTTTTGAATGGCAGGTGATACGGGTGCTCTGTGGGACCGGCTTTCGCCAGAAAGACGCTTTCCCGGCTAAAGCCGGTCCCACAGTCGATCAGAACAGCTTCAACGGCTCCTCATTCAGCGCCGACATCTGCTCGCGCAAGGCGAGGATATGGTCGCCCCAATAACGCTCGCTGCCGAACCAGGGGAAGCTATGGGGAAACGCCGGGTCATCCCAGCGTCGGGCCAGCCAGGCGCTGTAGTGCATCAGGCGCAGGGCTCGCAGCGGCTCGATCAACGCCAGTTCGCGCGGGTCGAAGTCATGGAACTCGCCGTAGCCGTCCATCAGCTCGGACAGTTGGCTCAGGCACTCCTGGCGATCACCGGCCAGCATCATCCAGATATCCTGCACCGCCGGGCCCATGCGGCAGTCGTCGAGGTCGACGATATGGAACACCTCGTCGCGACACATCATGTTGCCGGGGTGGCAATCCCCGTGGATGCGGATATTGCTGTGGGAGGTCCTGGCGTAGACATCCTCGACCCGCTTGAGCAGGTCCTTGGCCACCGACTCGTAGGCGGGAAGCAGGCTGCGTGGGATGCAGTCATTGTTCAACAGGTAGTTCACCGAGGCATGGCCGAAGTTTTCCACAGCCAGGGCTTCGCGATGCTCGAACGGCTTGGTCGCACCTACCGCATGCAGGCGCCCGAGCAACTGGCCCAGACGATGCAGCTGATCGAGATTGCCCGGCTCGGGTGCGCGGCCGCCACGACGGGGAAACAGGGTGAAACGGAAACCGGCGTGTTCAAACAGCGTGCGACCTTCATGCACCAGAGGCGCGACGACAGGCACTTCGACGGCGGCCAGTTCAGCGGTGAAACTGTGCTCTTCCAGAATGGCTTCGGTGGTCCAGCGCTGCGGCCGGTAGAACTTGGCGATCAGCGGCTGCGACTCTTCGATACCGACCTGATAGACGCGGTTCTCGTAGCTGTTGAGCGCGAGTATGCGGGCGTCACTGAGAAAACCGATGCTTTCGACGGCATCGAGCACCAGGTCGGGGGTAAGTGTTGAGAACGGATGGGCCATGCTGACTCCTGCGCGCAGCAGGCGGCTGCGTCGGGCCAGAGATGTTAGCGCACAAGAGCGGTACAACACGAACCACAACAAACACAGAACTCATGCGGGACCGGCTTTAGCCGGGAATACGCCTTCCCGGCTAAAGCCGGTCCTACAGAAAAAAACGCGCTGAAGAGACCTTTGTGGGAGTGGGCTCCCACGGAACGGGGTTCAGCAGCGGATCATCAGGCCCCGACAATCCCCCCATCTTCCCGGCTGATCACCATCACTGATGAGCGCGGTTTGCCGTTGGGCAGGTGTTCCGGGAAGGTCGAGCCGCCATTTTCGCCGGGATGCTGGATGCCGACGAACAGCGTGCGCTGGTCCGGCGAGAAGCTGATGCCGGTGACTTCGCAGCCAATCGGCCCGACCATGAAGCGACGGATCTCGCCGCTGTGCGGGTCGGCGCAGAGCATCTGGTTATTGCCCATTCCGGCGAAATCACCGGTATTGCTCATGTCGCCATCGGTGAGAATCCACAGGCGCCCGGCCTTGTCGAAGCCCAGACCGTCCGGACTGTTGAACATATTCTGCGGGGTGATATTGCTGGAGCCGCCCTGAGGCGTACCGGCATGCACACTCGGGTTGCCGGCCACCACGAACAGGTCCCAGGCAAAGCTCATGGCTGCGGCATCGTCGCCGCTTTCCTGCCAGCGCAGGATCTGCCCGTACTGGTTTTTCGCCCGAGGATTGGGACCGCCGACCGGCTGACCGTCGTCGCCACGTTTTACGTTATTGGTCAGGGTGCAATAAACCTTGCCGTCCTTGGGGCTGACCACGATCCATTCCGGGCGGTCCATGCGTGTGGCCTTGACCACACTGGCGGCCAGGCGTGCGTGGATCAGCACTTCAGCCTGATTGGCAAAGCCGCTGCTGGCATCAATACCATGCTTGCCATGAGTCAGTTCGACCCATTCACCCTGGCCTTTCGGGTGATCCGGATTGCTGTCGCCGCCATCGAAGCGGGCGACGTACAGCGTGCCGTGGTCCAGCAGGTCGCGGTTGGCCTTGGCATTTTTGTGATTGATCTTGTCGCGGCTGATGAACTTGTAGATGAACTCACCGCGTTCATCGTCGCCCATATACACCACTGCGCGGCCGTCCCTGGTTTGCGTCAGCGCGGCATTTTCATGCTTGAAGCGGCCCAGGGCAGTGCGTTTGACCGGGGTGGACTGCGGGTCGAAGGGGTCGATCTCGACGACCCAGCCATGGCGGTTGATCTCGTTGGGATTCTTCGCCAGGTCGAAACGCTCGTCGTGCTGGTGCCAGTTGATCTCCTTGCTGGCCGCCACTGCGCCGTAACGCTTGATGCCCGCATCGAACTTTTGCTCGGCATTGCTGCTGCCGAAACAGTCGGTGAAGTTTTCTTCGCAGGTCAGATAAGTGCCCCAAGGGGTCATGCCGTTGGCGCAGTTCTGGAAGGTGCCCAGAACCTTCGTGCCGGTAGTGTCGGCGGCGGTCTTGAGCCAGTCATGCCCGGCAGCCGGGCCACCCAGGCGAATCGGTGTATTGCCATGGATGCGACGATTGTATTTTGAACCCTGGACGAACTGCCACTGGCCGTTCTTGCGCTGCACCTCGATGACCGACACGCCCTCGCTGGCCAGCGCCTTGCGCACGTCCTCGGCCGATTGCGGCGCCTGGCCGTGATCGAACAGGTAGCGGTAGTTGGTGTATTCGTTGTTGATCGCCATCAGCGCGCGATTGGCGTCGCCTGGCATAGGGAACAGGCTCATGCCGTCGTTGTTATCGCCGAACTGCACTTCCTGAGCGGCGGCGCTGCCCTTGCCACTCGGGTCGAACGCCGGACCGCCCGCATGCAGCGGCTGGCCCCAACTGATCAGCACCGAAGACTTGTAGCCCGGCGGCAGGCTGATGCCGTCGGCGGTGGCTGCAGGGATGCTGGCAAAGCCCAGCAGCTTGCTCGAGGCCTCGCTGACACCGGCAGCCAGTGCGCTGCGGCTCAGCAGGTTGCCGCCCAGAAACATCGCCGCGCCGCACAAGGCGCCGGCGCTGATAAAACGACGGCGGCTAAGGCCGACAATCTGTTCGAGATCGGTGCTTTGGTTTTCTTCTAACAGGCTCATCATCACGGCTCCCTGCGGATTTTGTGGCCGCAACCTTAGGCAGGGAGAGATGACGAAATTATGGCGAAACAGTGACCGGGTCGACCTAGACCGTCGTGCCCAGCAGCACCATGGCCGGGTCGAACTGTACCTGTACCGGGCTGCCGATTTTCAGCCGCAAGGCGCAAAGCTGCGCCTGCTCTGCCAGCGCGCATAATGTCTGGCCACTTGCCAGAGTGATTTTGACTTCGCTGGGGCCGTCTTCTGCGTCGAGAATTTCCTCGATTTTACCGCTCAGGGAATTGTATCCACTTGTTACTGGTTGCCCGGCAGGCAACAGCTCCAGCCAACCGGCCTTGATCAGCGCCATCACTTCGGTGCCCGTTTCCAGATGCAGGCGCACGGTACTGTCATGGGTGATCTGCGACTCGATAAACAGGCCGCCCGCCAGCTCCAGGCGCACCAGCGCCTTATGGCCATGCCGGGCAATGCTGTCGATACGCCCGAGCAACTGATTGCGCGCGCTGGTATGTAGAGTCAGGCGATTGAGCAGCTGCAAGTCAGTGCTTTGCTCCGTGGCCTCCAGCACCTGCGCCTGCAACAGCTGCAAGCGCTGATACAGGCGCAGCACCCGTTCACCTTCCGCCGACAACTTCGCCCCGCCACCCCCACGCCCACCGACGCTGCGCTCCACCAAGGGCTTCTGCGCAAGGTTATTCAACTCATCGATGGCATCCCAGGTCGCCTTGTAACTCAACCCGGCACTCTTCGCCGCACGGGTAATCGAGCCCTGCTCGGCAACGTGCTGCAACAGGGCGATACGCTGCGGGCGATGGACCATATGTTGCGTGAGGAGGGTGGGCAGGGGCATGGCTGGCATTTTGGCTAGTGGCTGATGAGGGCCCAGTGTAAGCCAGTTTTCTGATCAGCAGCGTTCCCGCACCTTCGTTTAGGCCGCTTCATCGTCATGCCGGTGGATGAAAAAAATCCTTCCGCACAACAGCAGAAAACCTGTAAATACCGCCGCACTTTGCAGCAGGAGGAAGGTTTCGACGTCTGGATCGATGAACTGAAAGTGGTACAGACCGGGAATCAGAAACGCCAGCATCAGCGTGTTGATGACCAACTGCGGAACAAAGGTCTCATGCCTTGCCCGCAGATGCGCCATGGCCAGGGAAAGCAACGCGCTGCAAGTGAGAAAGACGATTAGGGTCAGAAAGAGCCTGCGGCTGTAATCAATGATCGAGCCGCCGGCGATGAAAAACAGATACTCGCCCAGGAAATACAGAGCCACGGCGCTCAGCAGCATGATGCCCAGGGTCCACGTCAAACCGGCGGCAAAGAATCCCTTGGACTGCCGAATGCGTTGGCTGACCTGAAGACTATGAATCTGGGAGAGTGCCACTGACGGGATGATCAGCAGGCCTACAAGGGTCATGAATACGGAAAGCTGGGCGACCAGATGGGTATCGATTCTGAGCAGTCGCTCAGTCAGCAGATAAAAATAGATTTTCTGCCCGCTCATTCCTGCTGCGACAGGGACGCCTGTACGCACGAAATAGCCGCTGAGTTTTCTGGCCTGTCCTGAAGAGCAATAGCGCTGATGGCCGCAAAGTCGGATCAACAGGAACAGGACAAGCAGTTCGCTTATCAGGAAATAGGCCATTGCCCAGTATTTGAAAGCCTCGGCGCTGGCCCCCACGAATAAAAGCCCCAGCGACCCGACACAAGTCACTGTGGCCAGTATTTTCCGGTTGGCACAGTTGGCCGCTTTACCAGTAGCCTCGAGAAATATCTGCAGAAAGCTATTGATGACCAGCAAGGGTGTCGAGGCAATGTAAATCAGCGAGAGAGACCAGAAGACTTCAGTATCCAGGTGCCGGGCGCCACTGGTTCCGCTGATAAAGAACATGGCGCACAGACAGGTGATGGCCGTCAGCGCCGCAATCAACAGCGCCAGGGTAAAGCCACCGGCAAACAAGTCACGTTGGGCTGCGTGGTCCTGAGCCAGCGCCGCCGCCCGATTGCCAGTGGTAGCGAGGATCAGGGAAAAGAAGGCGGATATGACCGATGCCGCAGCCAGGACGTAAGAAAATATGGCAAGGTCTGTGGGATTTTTATGTGCAACGAGGAGGAAGACGGCGGAGATTCCAAGCACTGGAGCCAAACGCGCCCCTAAAAAAGCAGGTAAAGATCTTTTAATGATATGACTATATTTCAAACTCACTGCTCCAGATATCAAGCATCTTGCTCCCAAATTCAATCTCATGCAGGTTTTGGACTAACTCAAATGCTATATCGAGATTTTCCTTGTCTGATAAATTTCTAGTTCCAAAGTATGGATAGTGATGAAAGTAATAGCCAAAAATATTTTCACAGTCCTTCATGTACTGGCGTGTGTCCAGTATATGATGGTGCCATACCTCGTCAACCTCCAGCATAGGCGGAAGAACAGGAAATTCTCCTAGATATTTCTTGTTCAAGAAAAGAAAATTTTTATAGTATTGAATGCCTATCTCGGCTTCAACCGAAGACCATGTTCGGCAAAGTAGCTTGTCTTTAGAGCAGAGCTTTTTCTGTATCAGAGAAAAATCGATGTTGTTTATATGTGCGACAGCTTCTTCCAGAGTTGGATAAGCGGCGTCCTTTTGAAAGGCGTTCATGTCATGTGGAAGAGTCTTCGCAATGTCTTTATAGTTTTTCATTGGAGGCCTTTTTAGGTATTTGAACTGCCAGCGTTGAGGCTGGCAGCTGTTTAATCGCTTATTACCAGTTACCACCACCTTGGCAATGGCCGCCGCCACCATTGTTGCGAGTGCTCATGAATTTTTTTGCTTCAGTCGACAGCTTCTGGTCGGGTTTTTTGGAGTTTACAGATTTTGCGTTATTCATAAGTTATTCCTTCTTAGAGATAATTTTGAAACGTCACGCGACGCTTCGGTTTGAAGTATCGAGCTATGTAAACTTTTTGTGTTTCCGAAGGAGCTGCGTAGCGTGAGTGAGTTTTCCGTTAGTTTAGTGGGAAATTTCATACGCTAAGTGGAAGTTTTTCTAATCGTAGCCGAGTTATATCCCTTTCTGTATTGGTCGGTCGTCGCTCAATCCTCCGGCTTAGGCGTTCGCGCCAAGCAATAAACATCCAAGCGCCGTGCTCCAGCCTTGATCAATAATTGCGCAATGGCATCTGCCGTCGACCCGGTCGTCAGTACGTCATCCACCAGCGCCACATGCTTTCCCTTGAGCCCATGCCCGTCAGCCAAGGTAAATGCCCCGCGCAAATTGCGTTTGCGTGCCTTGGCGTTGAGGCCTTGTTGGGCCGGAGTTTCGTGGGTACGTTGCAGCCAGTGTTCGGCGACCGGCAGCTGCAGTTGTTCGCCCAGCCATCTGGCCAGCATGGCGGCCTGGTTATAGCCGCGCTGGCGCAGGCGCTTGCGGGCCAGAGGTACCGGCAGCAGGAAGTCGGGGCGGGGCAGGGCTTCGTCGAAGCGGTGTTGCAGCAATTGCCCCAGCAGTTCGGCCAGCAGTCGGCCCATGGGCCATTGGCTTTGATGCTTGAAGCGTGTGACCAGAGTGTCGATGGGGAAGTCGTAATGCCAGGGAGCCAGTACCTGGCTGAACGCCGGAGGGTGTCTGCAACAGGGCGCGCAGGTCAGGCCTTCCATGGGCATCGGCAGGGCGCAGCGCAGGCACTGGTCACCGAGCCAGGGCAGTTCGGCTTCGCAGGCGACGCAGATGGGCAGCGCCGCGTCGGTGCGTTCATCGCATAACAAACAGTATTGGTTGTTTTTTAACCAGATGTAAACCTGATGATTGCTCTGTGGTTGACAGCGCATGACTCTTCCTTAAATATGCCGAACATCCGTGTCGCGCCTGTGGACTTTCTGCGTGAATCATCACCGCCGAGCCACCGGGCCATTGCCAAAAAAACACCAAGGAGCCGCCCGATGAGCGCCAGCACTACCGCCACCCTGCGTCACGACTGGACTTTAGCCGAGGTCAGGGCGCTGTTCGTACAGCCCTTCAATGACCTGCTGTTTCAGGCGCAGACGGTGCACCGCGCGCATTTCGACGCCAACCGCGTCCAGGTTTCCACTTTGCTGTCGATCAAGACCGGCGCCTGCCCGGAAGACTGCAAGTACTGCCCGCAGTCCGGTCACTACAACACCGGTCTTGAGAAAGAGAAGCTGCTGGAAGTGCAGAAAGTGCTGGAAGAAGCCGCACGGGCCAAGGCCATCGGTTCGACCCGCTTCTGCATGGGCGCTGCCTGGAAGCATCCTTCGGCCAAAGACATGCCTTACGTGCTGGAAATGGTCAAAGGCGTGAAGGCCATGGGCCTGGAAACCTGCATGACCCTCGGTCGCCTGGATCAGGACCAGACCAAGGCCCTGGCCGATGCTGGCCTGGATTACTACAACCACAACCTCGACACCTCGCCGGACTTCTACACCAGCATCATCACCACCCGCACTTACAGCGAGCGTCTGCAGACCCTGGCCTACGTGCGTGATTCCGGGATGAAGATCTGCTCCGGCGGCATCCTCGGCATGGGCGAGTCCCTTGATGACCGTGCCAACCTGCTGATCCAGCTGGCCAACCTGCCGGAGCATCCGGAGTCGGTGCCGATCAACATGCTGGTCAAGGTCGCCGGTACCCCGCTGGCCAACGCTGAAGATATCGATCCGTTCGACTTCATCCGCATGCTGGCCGTGGCGCGCATCCTGATGCCGCAATCCCACGTGCGCCTGTCGGCAGGGCGTGAGGCGATGAACGAGCAGATGCAGGCCCTGGCCTTCTTTGCCGGTGCCAACTCGATATTCTACGGCGATAAACTGCTGACCACCGCCAACCCGCAGGCCGACAAGGACATGCTGTTGTTCTCGCGCCTGGGCATCAAGCCCGAAGCCCGTGAAGAGCATGCCGATGAAGTGCATCAGGCGGCCATCGAGCAGGCGCTGGTCGAGCAGAAGAGCAGCTCTATGTTCTACGACGCTGCGGCTGTTTGATTCTCTAGAAACCGCCGCTGTCTGTGGGACCGGCTTTAGCCGGGAACGCGATTTCCCGGCTCAAGCCGGTCCCACGTCTGGTCCCGTAACGACCTGCTTTTCCCCGAGGCCCACATGTCTTTCGATCTGGGCGCACGCCTTGCCGCGCGCCGCGCCGAACATCTCTATCGCCAACGCCCGCTGCTGCAGAGCCCGCAAGGCCCGCAAGTGGTGGTCGATGGCCAGCCGTTATTGGCCTTCTGCAATAACGACTACCTGGGCCTGGCCAATCACCCCGAGATCATTGCCGCATGGCAGGCCGGGGCAGAGCGTTGGGGTGTCGGGGGGGGGGCCTCCCATCTGGTGATCGGCCACAGTACGCCCCACCACGAGCTTGAGGAGGCCCTGGCCGAGTTGACAGGCCGCCCGCGCGCGCTGCTGTTTTCCAATGGCTACATGGCCAATCTCGGCGCGGTCACGGCACTGGTCGGGCAGGGTGATACCGTGCTGGAAGATCGCCTCAACCATGCCTCCCTGCTGGATGCCGGCCTGCTCAGCGGCGCGCGTTTTTCCCGCTATCTGCACAACGATGCCGACAGCCTGGGCAGCCGCCTGGACAAAGCCGTGGGCGATACCCTGGTGGTCACCGACGGGGTGTTCAGCATGGACGGTGATATCGCCGACCTGCCCGCCCTGGCCAGGGCCGCGAAAGAACGTGGCGCCTGGCTGATGGTCGACGACGCCCATGGCTTCGGCCCCTTGGGCGCCAATGGTGGCGGGATCGTCGAGCACTTCGGCCTGGGCCTGGACGATGTGCCGGTATTGATCGGGACGTTGGGCAAGGCGTTCGGCACGTCCGGTGCCTTTGTGGCGGGCAGCGAAGAGCTGATCGAAACCCTGATCCAGTTCGCCCGACCCTATATCTACACCACCAGTCAGCCTCCGGCGCTGGCCTGCGCGACCCTGAAAAGCCTGGAGTTGCTGCGCAGCGAACACTGGCGGCGTGAGCATCTGGCGCGGCTGATCAAGCAGTTCCGCAGCGGCGCCGAGCAACTGGGTCTGACCCTGATGGACAGCTTCACACCGATCCAGCCGATCCTCATCGGTGATGCCGATCGCGCCCTGCGCCTGTCGCAATTGCTGCGTGAGCGCGGCCTGATGGTCACTGCCATTCGCCCGCCCACCGTGCCGGCTGGCAGTGCCCGTTTGCGCGTGACCTTGTCAGCGGCCCACAGCGAAGCCCAAGTGCAGCTATTGTTGAATGCATTGGAGCAGTGTTACCCGCTGCTCGGGCCGAAGGACGCAGTGGAGTCACAACATGCGTGATCGTCTGATCCTGTTGCCGGGTTGGGGCTTGGGTATTTCTCCGCTGGAACCTCTGGC
The DNA here is from genome assembly GCF_047303955.1 of Pseudomonas sp. Pseusp88. Classification (NCBI taxonomy): domain Bacteria; kingdom Pseudomonadati; phylum Pseudomonadota; class Gammaproteobacteria; order Pseudomonadales; family Pseudomonadaceae; genus Pseudomonas; species Pseudomonas sp. Pseusp88. The sequence goes on from NZ_JBGLYM010000051.1 coordinate 25,635, forward strand.
GGCGGCGTTGCGCGGTCTCGATGAGCACCTGCGGGTGGAAATCGAACCGCTGCCGGAGCTCGACAGCAGCGACGTGCAGGAATGGCTCGACGAGCTGGACGCCACACTGCCCAATGACGCCTGGCTGGGTGGCTGGTCTCTGGGCGGTATGCTTGCAGCGGAGCTGGCGGCACGTCGTGGCGAACGCTGCTGCGGTTTGTTGACCCTGGCCAGCAATCCTTGCTTCGTCACCCACGGTGCCTGGCCACAGGCCATGGCGGTCGGTGATTTCGAAGCCTTCCTGTCGGGCTGCGCCGAGGACCCGGCGGCGACCCTCAAGCGTTTCAGCCTGCTTTGCGCCCAAGGTGCGGAAGATCCGCGTGGCATCGCTCGCCTGCTCAAGGCTGGAGCGCCACATGGTTCCAGCGCAAGTCTGCTGGCGAGCCTGCAACTGCTGCAAAAACTCGATACCCGCAGTGCCCTGCAAACCTATCGCGGCCCGCAGATGCATCTGTTTGCCGGGCTCGATGCGTTGGTCCCCGCCGAAGCGGCGAGCGACCTGCTGGCGTTGATGCCGGACATTGAGGTTGGCCTGATTGAACAAGCCAGCCACGCATTCATTCTGGAAAACCCCCATGGAGTGGCAGCGGCTATCCAGGCTTTCTTGCACGAGTCCAGCGATGACTGATCTCTCCAACCCGCCACTGCCGGGCGCCTTGCCGGACAAGCGTCAGGTGGCGGCTTCGTTCTCGCGGGCCGCTGCCAGTTATGACAGCGTGGCCGAGCTGCAACGCGATGTCGGCAGCCAACTGCTGGCACGATTGCCCGCTGAGTTGAACCCGACGCGCTGGCTGGATATGGGCAGCGGCACCGGCTACTTCAGCCGCGCCCTGGCTGAGCGCTTTGTCGACAGCGAAGGCGTGGCCGTGGATATCGCCGAAGGCATGCTGCGTCACGCGCAGCCGTTGGGTGGTGCCCGGCACTTTGTCGCCGGGGATGCCGAGCGTCTGCCCCTGCGCGAGCAGAGCTGCGATTTGATCTTTTCCAGCCTGGCCGTGCAGTGGTGCGCCGACTTCAACGCCGTGCTCAGCGAAGCCCGTCGCGTGTTGCTGCCCTGCGGTGTATTTGCTTTTGCCAGCCTGTGCGTGGGCACCCTGTATGAGCTGCGCGAAAGCTGGCAGGCGGTGGACGGCATGGTTCACGTCAACCGTTTCCGCTCACTCGACGATTACCGGCAGATGTGTGCCGCCGGTGGCTTGCATGTGCGCAGTCTGGAAGTGCAGCCCCATGTGTTGCACTACTCTGATGTACGTAGCCTGACCCATGAACTCAAGGCGTTGGGTGCCCATAACATCAACCCTGGTCGGCCCGGCGGTCTGACCGGGCGGGCACGGATCAAGGCGTTGATCGAGGCATACGAACGCTTCCGCCAACCCCAGGGCCTGACCGCGACCTACCAGGTGGTTTATGCCGTTCTGGAAAAGGCCTGATTGAGCAAGCCGTGCACAAAACTGTGGGACCGGCTTTAGCCGGGAAGACAATATGACAGGCAATGAATATGTATCGATCATGCCTGAGCCTTCCCGGCTAAAGCCGGTCCCACTCAGTCACCAGCACCACTAAATAAGGCCACTGAGATGAGTATTGGGTATTTCATCGCGGGCACCGATACCGATGTCGGCAAGACCACCGTGGCGGCAGGCCTGTTGCATGCGGCGCGGCAGTCCGGGTTGAGCACGGCGGCGGGCAAGCCCGTGGCGTCGGGGTGCAGCATCACTCCGGCCGGGCTGCGCAACGCCGATGCCCTGGCGCTGCTGGCCGAGTGTTCGCTGAAGCTGACTTACGATCAGGTCAATCCCTTCGCTTTCGAACCCGCCATCGCGCCGCATCTGGCCGCACGGGAAGCCGGGGTGGCGTTGACCGTCAGCGCCTTGCTCGGGCCTATGCGCGAGGTGCTGGCCAAGGGCGCGGATTTCACCCTGATCGAAGGGGCGGGCGGCTGGCGCGTACCATTGGCCGACCAGGCCAATCTGTCGGACCTGGCCATTGGCTTGGGGCTGCCGGTGATTCTCGTGGTGGGCGTGCGCCTGGGCTGTATCAGCCATGCGTTGCTCACCGCCGAAGCCATTGCCCAGGACGGCCTGCAACTGGCGGGCTGGGTGGCCAATATCATCGACCCCAAAACCTCGCGCCTGGAAGAAAATCTCGCCACCCTGGCCGAACGTCTGCCAGCACCTTGCCTGGGACGCGTGCCGCGCCTGAAGCGGCCGAGCGCTGAGGGTGTGGCGGAATACCTGCATCTGGAGCTGCTGGACTAGTCTGACGCACCCTGGCGGAGGATGAGGCGCGCTTACTTTTGCTTACATCCTCAGAGTTGACCAAGGGCTGGAATCAATGAGTACGTCATTTCAAGAGTTGAACAAAAACTACTTCCTATCTTGCTCGATGAAGCTCATCCGTTAATAGTTAAAGGCTAACGGCATGTTTCATGCTGTTAGCCTTGCTGCAATCAAGAACCGACGAAATGCCGAGCGTATGGCGCTGACAAACCTTCCAGTGTAAGTCCTACCAGCCCCGCCAGTATCCAGACATACTCCTTTGCCGCCTTCTTGAATTCCGAATGATTATTCAGTAATTCAAAAAGCAGCTTTTCGGTTTTCGCATCGAGTGGATGTGAAGTGCTTACGGGTTTGATAGTGCCTTTTTCGTCGATTGAGAAACTTAGCTCGTTCAATAACTCAGGTTCTACGTCGACAGCGGTCTTTTTGATATCTTTCCATGTCTCATCCATTTGATTCGCGACATTCTGTGCTACACGCTTACGGGCATCTAATTTTATTTGTTCGCATGTATCGCGTCCACTTAGCATTCTATAGTATGTGCATCCATCCGGCTGTAGGCGCGGGCTAAGGTCTACCTCGTGATAAACATAATCCGGCTCCGGCTCACTGAGTATCCGTTCGCACTCCCGCGCAGTTACTTCATCAACCCCGCCATTTTTTTTGGCCTTCTCATAGGCGACTTCGATTGCGCGTCTGTATGAATGATTTTCATCCATGAAGAAAGTCAGGTTCATCGTGGCCTCTCCTGTCAAGGTTACATGAGAGGTGTAACGGCAGATCGATGAATTGGCTGACCTGAGAACTTCGACCGATAATTCCCAACACTATGTATGAAATAGACTACACATTGACACTGCGATCCTTTTGGAAGTTATCCCGCAAGATCATGAGTGTGTTCGCTCAGCCCAACTGATCCAGCGTCTGTAGTCGCTCGATCATCATCTGCGCCGCTACCGACAGGCGATAGCCGCTGCGGCTGACGATGCCGGGGCGCAGGCTCAGGCTTTCCAGATTGTGCGGCTGGTTGCGCCAGTGCAGGCGCGCCAGTTCGCCGCGTTCAAATGCTTCTTGCAACACTTGCTGGGTGGCGATGCCAATGGCATCGGATTGCTGCACGACCCGAATCAACGCGCCCAGGTGCGGGCTTTCGATACTCAAGGCCAGATCGGACCTGCCGCTCAGGTTGGCCAACACCTTGCGCATGCCCGCCGGTAACGCCGGGCCGGCCAATGGGTAGTTGAACAGCTCGTTGGTGGACAGGCTGTCCTTGCTGCACAGTGGGTGCTGCGGGCGGCAGAAGAACACGCTGTGGCGCGGGGTCAGGGCCAGGGTCTGATAGGCGGGATCGGCCTCGAAGGTGCGGATATCATCGATGAAAAACTCTATATCTTCTCGCATCAGGCTGCGGCTCAGGCTCTCGCCGTCGCCGACATGGAAGCAGGTTCTGACCTTCGGATATTCGCCAATAAACTGCGCCACCGCCTGAGGCACCAACTGCTCGACGGCCAGGGCACAGCTACCAAAGCGCAGCTCGCCCGCATCAAGTTTGTTCATCTGCGCGACTTCATTGCTCAGGGTTGCCGCCCCCTGCACCAGGCGCAAGGCATGTTGCAGCACCACCTGGCCCTCGGCGGTGGGGCGCAGATCCTTGTTGCCGCGGTCTACCAAAACGCAGCCGAACTCCTGTTCCAGCCCCTGGATGCTGCGGCTGAAGGCGGGTTGGGTAATGCCCATGGCGTCGGCAGCGCGGACAAAGCTGCGGTGCTCGAGCAGGGCAATAAAATAGCGCAGCTGGCGCAGATCCATGGTGTAGACAGCTTCCGATAAGGCGAGCGTGGCAGTTTCATGGCTCAACATATATTCCGTCAACAGAGGTTAATCCTGATTTTTAGGCTTTAAATGCATATGCATAGGTCGTATGGATTGACCTGGATCCACGGAAATAGCTGCATAAAAAGAATATTTTTAATGCCTTTCAGGCATGGCAGAAATGACACTTGGGCGCAGGCATTGATTCATAAGGGCCATCGCCTGCCTGGCGTTTTTGATATGCGATTCAGTTCTATTTATAACTTTAAATATTGCTTTATGCGCTAAGCAGCCGTCATCAATCATGGGCTCCTCGATCTTTTATGAAGACAGCAGGAGTGAAGCGATGGGCAATGTCCAGACCGCTGCCAGTGCCCACGACGTGCTTTGGCGCAGGACACCGAACGGAGAGTTGGTTGATCTCGGCCGGGTCTGGCGCGGGCCTTTGGCGTTGTCGCGCTTGCACAGTACACCCAAGGGTGTGCTCAGCCGTCGCGAAGCCATATTGCTTGGCGTGCTCGCCCTGGTCCTGCACGGCGCGGTGATTTATGCCCTGAATCAGAACCCGGCCCCGGTGCTGCCGATCGTGCCGCCGGAAATCCCGCCCATGACCATCGAATTCTCCCAGCCCGCGCCGCCCGTGGTGGAA
>NZ_JBGLYM010000052.1:0-28931 GCF_047303955.1 Pseudomonas sp. Pseusp88
AGCGGCCTTGGCGCCGTAACGACCATTGAAAACTGGCTGCGACGACCCACGCGTAAGAATCCGAAGGTACGCATAATGTATATTATGTTAAATCTCGTAAAGAGTCCTGTCATCCACCATGCTGTCCCTTTCCATTAACCCTCGATCGATTCTGTCACTAGCCTCCGAAAACCATACTTTGTCTGAATTGACCATACACCCCTCGAATCAACCCGTTACGTTCCATTCCTTCAGTACCTTCTCCGCTTCACCAACCCCGCCATCCCTGATTGCCCGGTTTGAAAACCATAATCGAGCAGCCAGAAATTCCTTCTCAAATCTCGTCGTCTCATCCAGCCATCGCTCTTGGGTTACAACCGAAACTGAGGCACTGCTGAACTGAGCTTACGATTACGCTAGTGTAGCCGTCTCCCGGCATGGCTGTGCTTTGCTCGACGATCGGCACCATCGCGTAAGCCAGCGCCCGAGTGGTCGTCCAAGTCGATTGAAGTCAATCCTCACGACTCGTCGAGCTGAGACTGAATCTGCCTCGGCCAGCGACGTTCGGCGTCTACACTTCCTTTCCATGAACTGGCACACCACAGCCCATGCTCGAGAGTCGATTCAGTTTGCACTAGGCTCGATCGCCGGCAAGCACCCAAATGCCCGCGGCATTGCCCGGTTGAGCATCAGAGCCCTCAGCACTGTTAATGGTCACTACTGGTCACTGCTACGGTTCTAGCTGTTTTTCATGCTTCAAAGACACCCGGTGAACCGGCAAAACACACTAAAGCCAAAGCCGCTCCACCGGCGGCTCAGGAGCTTCACGCTATGATGAAGTCAGCGCGGAAATCGAGTAAGAACCCCGCGCGCAAACCCGTAACTAAGCCGGCGCCGAGTTCACTAACCGAATCATCAGCTAAAGCAGCAGATAAATCAGCGGATAAGGCTGGTGAACCGACGGACTCGTTCGTGCCGTATCCGTTGTTCCCGCCGTTCTTGCTGTTGGGCGATCACCAAGGCCTGGAGCGCCCGATTAATAATGATGTCCGCGCACGGCTTGGTACTCTTGATCCGGCCCTAGAGGCATTTCAAACGTGGCGCCATGGGATCAGCTTCCTCGCCAAGCAATGCCAACAGCCAAAATTTACCCCAAGGCACTACAAGATCGTGTGTCCGGTGCTCGAGACGATCATGCATTGGAGCTGGTCTGTTCGGCACAAGCCGCTTTTGGCATGGGATGAAACGGATGCCAGGGATTTCATGCACTTCGTCATGCGCCTACCCATGTCCTGGATGTCGAAGACTGGAGGGACGCGTTACCTGTTGAAGACCATGACAGAATTCGCTGTCAAGCCAATTAATGATAACTGGCGCCCGATAGTCAGAAAGCGCCTGGTGGACAATTCCGACTTGGCGTCGGCCGCTAAACCAGTGAAACGATCAGATGTTGCACTCGGAACCGTGCAGCACCGCAATATGTTCCTGCACTGCGGAAGAGATTTTTTCGAGTACCTAGCGACCCTTCGAACCACAACCCTAATGAATCCGTTTAATACCCTAAAGCCGGGAGATTTCGCCGCTCGGCAGGTCAAGCTCCGTACGATTTTCACGCCGGCGCAACTGACCGATCTGATGTCGACGGCCACATCCATGGCCCAGAGCGACGAGCAGTGGCAGCCATGGCTTTTCGTTGCAGCCGTAGCCCTCTATTCTGACGCCCCGCTGCGGGCGTTGGGGTCATCATCAGCGCTCAAATTGACGTTTTCAAATTTCAAAACCGACGAGTCTGGCTCCCAAAAGGCCGGCTCTAGACAGCCTTCACCAGAATGGTTTGAGAGTCCTCACTACCCTCGCCTGCGCTATCCGCTGGCTACTCAGTTTGACACCTATTTCCGTCGTTATGCCCGGTTCAGGCACAGCCAGAATTTGGACACTTCCCCGCAAAGCCTGCTGCTGCCTCTCATGGATGGTACTGGCGGTTACGCGAGCCACACCATGATCGACCTGTTCGGGAGGTTCATGACCACCGTTATAACGCGACTACAGCATAGTCCGCTCGCGGAGAACGCCCATTGGCGCAGCTGCGACCATTTGCCGCCAGGATCATCGATCACGTTCATGGAGTTACGGAAGTCGGCCAAGGCCGCTGCATGGGTGTCAAGCGCAGTGAGGATCGCTGAGTCACATCAAGACGAAAGTGTTTGGCCAGATATTGGAATTCGAATGCATTTGCCGGCGTCTCAGTGGCTGCGTGAGCATGCAGGTGGACGCTCACCCTGACCATGACCTCACACCGCCGGTGAAATCGGACGCAGGTACCAAGCTCGGCACGACCTGCGGCACGGCTGTCGTGAACCAAGACCCGACTGCGTCGTGGTCTTGGCCCTGCGGGCTTCCATCCTCGTGTCTACGGCCAAAGGCCTGCGCGCTCCGCTTGCTTCAACGCCCCGCGTCGGGATGAAGAGCAGACTTCGTGGAATGCGTTGCTGCCACGTTTGCTCCATGAGCATCGTGAAATTAAGCGACAATAATAAAGCCAGCACCCTCGACCTTCCCGATGGCAACAGTTCACCCATCGCTAGACGTTATAGGATCTGGTGGTAGCGCTATCGTAATCTCACCTACCGACATCTGCTGCATCCTTTCATTTATACTTGAAAATGGGAAAGGCTTTTAGTGGGAATCATAGGCCTATGTCACGTTCGAGCTGTAGGCCCCTTACACGAGTGGACATGCCGCTAATAATCTTTTTTCTGTCCTTGCGTAGGGCAACTGAAATCCGGGTCAGAGTGTGATTGTTCAGCTCCATATTTCCCAACAACTCACTAGTGACGATATCTGCGTCAACATCAGTATCCTCGAGTGCAATAGCTAATGCAGCCCGGGCAGCGCCGATAGGCTTGTCCATAGCATAATCGACAAGATCCGCAGGATGAAAGGCGTAGTTTTGGTGAACCTCACCCATGCAAATTATACTCCACGCTATTTAATATAAGACTCGCTGTTTCGTAGCGAGTCGATGTTATGGCGAGGCTAGGCACGGGGGAGCAGCCAAAATTTAGTAGCGAATTGTACCGTGCTATTGGCTAGGATCACGATCCCGAGGTTAACCAGGCGCCGGCTATGACGATCATCAGCGACTATCTGGCCGAGTTAGCACGCAGAGACGTCCAGGCGGTTTAAGGGCCCGAGACAGGAGCCCGCGCCTTCATGGAGCGCTCGACGGTCGGGGGCTTTGGAGTGAGGTCAGACCCAACAAACGGTCTTTTTGCTCGCGAGTAGATCGAGTAGATTCATGGAACGCATCCTAGACGCCCTCCTCCCTACACTGCAGCATTGAGATTTGCACTCTAGCATTGAGATCCGCACTGTCCGACTGGGATTGGCATGGAGATGTCAGACTAAAAGCCCCGCTGGAGACACTGTGTATCATTCGGAGCCTGTAACCGAACGGGACGCTGGCATAACCCGGGTATCGAGCCCCATTTAAGGAATGGACATGCTGATCGAATTCGACCTGAACCATAATGACGCGCAATCACTGTTGCGCCACTGCACTGATCATCAGCCAAACTCTGGGGATTTTCGTGACGATGCTCGCCTGAAGGAGGCTCTGGAAATCCTTGCAACGGCGATCAACGACGCGATGAGTCCAAGCAAGGAATACCCCGAGTCGTCGGAAACGATTGACCCACAGGTGCTTGATGCAGCTATGGCTCTGTTTGGCGACAAGAAATGTGCAGTGGACTGGCTATCGAAACCTCTACGAGCGTTGGGCGAGAAACGCCCGAGGGATGTCTCCATCGAGCACACCCTGACGCTTATTGCGCGTATTGAGCATGGGATTGGAGCCTGAAACACCTTACAAGGCATCCACCCATATTGATCAAAGCGCCCAGATGTCCGCCAAATCTGTCCTTTTCAATCGGATCGGCGCCCTCGCCTGTATCTAACTAGGTAGTCACCGCTTTGCGTCGTTACCAATTGCTCTATCCAGGTCTCAGGTGCCTGACTAAACCTTATCAAGGTGGTTTGGATCTGTCCCTGCGTGACCACCCATAGGCTTCTAGATTCCAGCAACACGCGCTCTGAGCTCGATCACAAAATCCTCAATGAATGATGCGACCATTGCTGTGTGCGGCATACCCGGCACCATGCTCTGCCTCATTTCATCGACCCGGCTCAATGCACGCTGAATAAGCCGAGGGGATCCTCCCTCTCGAAGATCCTCCTCTAGCTCCATTAGCGTTCGCTCGGCCTGGTACCGCAACAGGTTGAGGACTCTGGTGCGGCTTTGAACCAGTTTCAAGCGATTGAGCGCAAAAACGCTGATCGTCGAAAGCGCCCGCACCTTCACCCATTCATCATCCGTATTCGCCAGCACAATGCTGTAGGTGGATTTTGACCACTTTAGGTAGTCGGCAGGGTCGTCCACTGTTGGATCGAGTAGGTGATGCCTTTCGTCACTCAGCGATGCTCCGAAGTAGGCACGAACCCCTGCGATAGGAAATTGATTAGCTTTGCCGTGGGCCTTGTCAGGTTTTCGGGCGCGCAGCGCCAGTAGATCTTCTTCCGTGAGATTTTCAGTGGCAATGTGCTGAAGCCGGTTTTGGTTGCACGGTGTACAGGCCGGTAGCAAGTTTTCCCAGCTATGAGTTAGCCACCAATACCCGGGATGATTGTCTTCACCGGTTACTCCACCTTTGGGGCGGAAGTGCTCGACGTCCATGTCGTCGCCGACATCCGTTTCGCAGTAGGCACACTTGTCATCAAACAGTGTGCGCAGGCTGGTAGTGACGTCATCATTTTTGTACTGCAAAAATGTGTATGTCTTGGGTCTCGGTTTCGCCGTCGGATCGTAGGTACGGTAGAAATCGGCTGCGGCAGTTATCTCCTCTTTGACAGGCGCACTCGGCCCAGCAAGCGATGGAGGCGCGGTCACTGTCGTTCGGTCAACATACCGCATGCTCAGTCCTCGTCCCTTGTAAGAGCGACTATGATTGCCTCTACCGCCTCCGCCCGCAGTTTGGGGCGTATGCTCCCGCGGTCTGATTCCCGGCGTTCTAGGTAGGTCGCTAGAGCCTCCTGCACTACCTGTTCACTAGGGGAGTCTCCGATGAACAGGCGCCCAACCAATTGGGACGTAGCTGCGGCTGGAGTGACCGTTACTACTCCTCGATCTGACGTATGCGCAACGTCGCCGGCGATACTGGCCAGCTTGATTTCAGTTGTGGGGTCAGTCGTACTGGCCAGTCCGAAATAGTCGGAGGTCAGAAGCTGCTCGGCTGTCATACCTCTCACGTTAGGCAAGTCCTCCAGGGCTTGAATCCGGCCACCGTGATCTCGTTGCAACACCATCACTTCTCCATCGTCCATTCCGCGCAAACATAACGGATCATGGGTTGTCACGATGAACTGCACGCGAGGGAACACCTTGCGTAGTGAGGTCATGACTTGCATTTTCCATCGAGGATGGAGGTGTGTCTCAAGCTCATCGATAAGCACCAGGGCTTCCGCTTTCTCGAGGTTGGGTGACTCATCGATCAGCTCACGGATGATGTCGACCGTCATGACAAATACAGACCGATAGCCTTCGCTGAGCGCGTCGATGGGAGTTACGCGCCCGTTGGCCCTGACTGCCAAATGGTCGGGTTCGATGATCAACTCATCGTCCTCGCCCAGAGCCAATATGATTCGGAGCGCGGCGGCGATCGTGTCGAACCGAGCCCCAGTCTGCGCCCTCAGCCAATCTCCTGGATATGGAATGGTCGCCAAAGGGTCGAACAAAGTTCGAACGCGAGCCGCAGCCCCCGGTTTGTGATAGCGCTTTTTGGTGTCGAAGAAGCGTCGCGGGCCGTACGCCAATATCTTAAGTGCGGGATCTTTGAAGCCTGCCGGCTGGTGTTGAGCGGGGTCATACTCAAACAGCGCAGGTTGCTCGTGAAAATGAAAGTCAATCTGCACCTTGACCACCTGCTGATCCAACTGATCAAAGCGGTTCAACGCTGCACTGTGGGCTAATGCTGGCAGGTATTTTTTTAGTTTCTTCGCTTCCTGGGTGCCAATAGCGGCTAGCGCTATAGCGGCGAGAACGCTCGACTTTCCGCTCGAGTTCTCACCTAAGATCATCAAAGCTGGCGCGCCCGCTCTTTCAGATCGCTTGATCGGCATCTTGAGGTTGAGCTGCTCAATGGCCTTGAAGTTCGAGATTTGCACCGATGCAATACCTCCCGATTTTAGCGACCATTCAGGTGTGCGAATGGTATCCATATGCAAGCCGTGATCTAGAGCTGAAGGTCTCGGCGGGTCTAGCCTACCTGACCAAACTTCATCTATCGCCAGGGGTAGTCGTGCTTTTGCTTCGCTGGTGCAACTTTCCCAGAGCTCGACAAACCGTTCGGCGAACTTCGCCCCTGACCCTACGGTGGATCTGCCGTCTGGTCTCCAGGTAAGCATAATTCGTTGAAGAACACTGACAACTGCCCCTGAATGTGCGGCGCTCAAAACCAGGCTTTGATGGAGCTCGCTCACCCGATCACCGCGGAGTAGGTGAAGCACACGCTGCATCGCTTCATGCCTGGCGTCAACCAAGCGTCGGCGATTCAATGTAAAAATTTCTATTGTCGCAGCGCCTTTAGGGGTCAGTGGATAGATATTTCCGTCCACGGAATAAAACACATTTTTCCCTGGATCCTCCGAGGTCGGGTCGATCAGAAGAGCACGCTCATGACCTATGACGTCCGTGAAGGCTGCCAAGAAATCTGCGCGCTTGTTCTCTAAAGGAAATCTGTCCCCTTTGCATTTTATGCAGACGTCGCAGGCATAAAACAGATTCCTCCATTCAAATCCCAGCCAGAGGTAGTAGTCCCAACTGTCTTCAGCATCACCTTCTACACGCCGTAGAGGGCGCATATGCAGAACGTGACCATCATCTTTGAGGGGAGACTCACAAAATGCGCACTTGTAGTGGAAGACACGCGCTAGCTCGAAGCGTAATCCCAGATCAAAAAACAAATCCTCATTCAGATTATCTCGTCTCTGGCGGCGCTCACTGGGATCGCGACGCAAATACGAGAGGATCTTGCGACGCTCTTCCATGACTTTGGGTGACCGAAGAAATCCAGGTGCCGCTTTGGGCCTGAAAATCCTGAGCATCAGTACCTCCTCCGTGAGAGTTCGACTGCGTTGGGTGAGCCAGAACGTGGTCGATGCTTCGCGCGCACGTCGTTTGGGGGGGCGGACGATACCAATTGTCACAGCCGTGGGTCGAGCATCAAATGCCATTTCCACCTGCACTAAAACTGGACTTTGGGCAAATAGCGGCTTTTCCTCCTGTGAATGGATAACATCAGCCCGAATGCTTGCCTCATGAGGCTGCACTCCCCCCTTCGAGTCGACCTTAACCGCCCAAGCAGGCAGCCTGGAACGCAGAGATCTGTTGCCACATCTCTAGAGGGTTGGAGTACATGGGGAAGTGCCCACACGCCTTGATCTCTGCCAGCTGTACCCCCTTCGCCTGGATGTCTGAGAGGTATGACAGGGACGAATTCTGATCGCCGTACATGAACATGCGCGGGCACTTCAGGCCTAGAAATTTGCCCATTAGGTCGGCGTTATCGGACAGGTCTACCATAGATTCGAAAATCCCTCGGATAGCGCCAGCTCGAACCTTGTGACGCAGGCTCGCTGAGTACAGCGCGCTGGCATAGGCAGGGGCATGGCGTGCGCGTTTGATGAAGGCTGCGAAAAACTCCTCAGGGTCGTCGCTTGGATAGTCGACGATCTGGCGGCTGAGGAAGCAGTCCTCTGGAGCAATATTGCCCTCGATATCTATGAAGCTGATCACACGGTCGGGGAAGTGATGAGCCAGCATCAGCGCGGTTAGCCCTCCCATGGAGTGGCCCACCAGATGGAAGCGTCCAATGCCAAAATGCTCCAGCATTTGTAACGCAGTCTGCATCAGAAACGAGATTGAGGTCTTGGAAAGATCGTCACACCTGCTCTCGCCACACCCTGGTGCGTCGTAAGCGAGGAAAGGATGTCCGGCGAATTTTTCCTGCAGGACAAAGTCCGCATAGTCTTCTTTTGTCGATCCAAAACCGTGGAGAAACACAACCGGCGGCAAGTCGCCGTCCCGGTGTATAGCCGCAATTTCCAGTTGGACGCCCTCCACCTCCAGCGGAATTTGACTGTGCATGAAGGTTTCAGATGAGGACACGGTGTTGACTCCTTGAGCGCAAGAATGGGGGCCGAATGAGTTCTCCGGCAGAGCCACCAATCTCAACGAAATACCAGCATCCGTAAATTACTTATTCAGGAAGGCTTCCATACGCCTAACGTATCAGCAACCACGGCACTTTTGGGTCATCAATTCTGCTTTTTACGAGCGCCCTTCTCACTCAGCCTGGCGATCACGGCCTCGACGACTGGATTGGGCCAATCGCCGTTCCAGGCGACTGCAGTGGTCACGACGTTGAGCTTTTGAGTCAGCGGACGAAATACTACGTTTTCGGGGGCCAGCTTTTTCAGTGATGCGGGCACCAACGCAATGCCTTGGCCGTAGCTGACGAAGGCAATTTGAGAGGCCACTGAACGGACTTCATGGAGGATGCGCGGTGAAAAGCCGCTGGCGCGGCAGGTTGCGATCAAATTGTCGAAATAGACTGGACTGACCTTTCGAGCAAACATCACCAAGGGTTCATCAGCCAGACTGGCCAGCGAAATGCGAGTGCGTGTAGCCAAAGGATGGTCATTAGCCATAGCGACCACCAGGCGATCCTCGAGCAGCGGTAGCGATTTGATTGACGTGCCCAGATCACCATCCAAACGCGCGAATGCCAGATCGATATCGCCCGCCTCCAGTGCTGGTACCGCCTCTACGCTATCAATCTCCCGCACCGAAACCGTCAAGTGCGGGTAGTCTTCTTTCAACCCCTCGATCAGTCCCGGTAATACATCGAACATCGCTGTAGATATCGATCCAATGGTCAGTATTCCCGACTGACCTGCGACTGCTTCCTCCACAGCAAGCTCCAAACGTTCGAGTTGTTCGGCGAACTTTTGTACTGCCGGAAGAATGGCTGCACCCACCGCCGTAAGCTTTGCGCCTTTACGTGAACGCTCAAACAACCTGACTTTCAGCCCCTGCTCTAGCACCTGAATCTGCTCACTCAGGGGTGGCTGGGACATCCCAAGACGCCTGGCGGCACGTCCGAAATTTTGTTCTTCAGCGACCGCCAAGAATAACCACAGGTGGCGGATAAGGCGAAAATTGATCATGTCCAATCCATATGTTTGGCGTATGGGATGCTTACGTGATTAGTAATATACCTATCATGCTCACGGACTGAAACTGGGGCCCTCTGTCATCACCGGGGCTACCTATGAGTCACAACAATCTATTGGATCGCCTAGCAGCGCTCGATACCAACACGGTTTCAGACGCACTGGACTTTCTCGGTTTGAGCGGCGCCACCGTTGGGCTTCGCCCACTATGGAACTGTCCCAAAATAGTCGGTCGCGCCAGCACAGTGTTGCTGGGCCCGAAAACTGGCAGCGCCCCCACCGTGCACCTGATTACTCCTGTGGTTGAAAAGATCACCAGCGATGATCGTGTATTGGTGATCGGCGGCGGTATTGAAGGCATTTCCTGCTGGGGTGACATCCTCGCTAACGCAGCTGTGGGCAAGAAAGTGCGCGGTACGGTCATCGACGGTTTCAGCCGCGATATCGACGGCAGCGCGTCCATTGGCTATCCGGTCTATGGCCGAGGCGTCACCATGATCAGCGCCCGAAACCGTGTCATACAGATTGATGCCGCCATCACCATCCGTGTTGCAGGCGCTGACGTCAGCGAGGACGACTACGTCATCGCTGATAACTGCGGCACGGTCTTTGTTCCCCAAGCCCACATCGAAGAGGTAATTGCCCTGGGCGAGCGCATCCACCGGCGGCAGGAAGCCATGGTTGAAGCTGTACGTGGCGGTCGTTCGGTTGTAGAGGTGATGCATGACACTCAGTTCGAAGCCATCCAAGTGGAGCATTCTTGATGAATCATGAAGACCAAGCATTGGTAGCTCTATTCGAGGGCTTGGATACGCCGGGTGTATCCGATGCAATGGACAAGCTAGGCCTACCCGGTCAGTGCCTGGGCGTGGCGCCGCTGGATAACTACGGCAAGGTTGTTGTCGGCCCGGCGTTCACGGTGCAATACGTGTCCGCCAGCGTTCCTCCGGGCACTGTTGGTGACTTCATCGAAGACGTGCAGCCGGGTGATGTGATTGTGATCAACAACGGGGGGCGTACCGATTGCACAGTCTGGGGCGACATCATGACCCAATACGCCGGCGCTAAACGAATCGCCGCAACTGTCATCGATGGGGTATGCCGGGACGTGAACAAGGCGCTAGGCGATGGCTATCCAATTTTCAGCAAAGGCCGCTTCATTCGTACGGGTAAAGACCGCGTGCAGGTGCAGTCCGTGAACCAGCCAGTTTCTGTGGGTGAGGCTCGCGTTTGTGCTCGTGACATCGTGGTAGCCGACGCCAATGGTGTTGTGGTTGTACCACGCGAGCGTGCGGCCGAAGTGGCTGCGTGTGCTCGCCAGATCGAGTCCGTTGAGGCCAATATCCGTACTCTGATCGCTCAAGGTAAATCACTCAAAGAGGCCCGGGACGTACTGGGTTATCACAGCCTGCAGAGGAAGATCTAATGACCACCCTTCCACTACCCCGTAACTTCCGCGAGCTTGCTAGAGCCTTGGGCACCTCGACCCTTTATGAAGCGTCCCATCTGCCGTGCGCGGTTGACAGTGCTATCCGTCCTATTTGGGACGGTGCATTCATCGCTGCGCCCGCCTACCCCCTCGAGTGTTCTCCAGGCGACAACCTCTCGCTGCACCTGGCCATGGAGCGCGTGCCTAGCGGCAGTGTGCTGGTTGTAGGTACCGGCAACTTCATGGCGGGATATTGGGGCGAAGTCCTGACGGTTGCGGCTGAAGCAGCCGGTGTCGTCGGTCTGATCATCGATGGTGGAGTTCGTGACATCGCCGCAATTAAGAAGCGGCAGTTCCCGGTATTTGCTCGTGGAATTTCCGTCAAAGGTACGGTGAAAGCCAGCGCCCCGTCAGTGGGGATGCCCTTCAACTTCGGTGGAGCTCAAGTGGCGATGGGCGATTTGGTCGTCGCAGATGAAGATGGCGTGATCGTCATCCCCCATGCGGATGCAGCACGTACGCTGGCTGAGGGCGAAGCTCGAGCGAGTAAAGAGGCGGTCATGATGCTGCAGCTGACTGAAGGTAGCTCAACGTTGGAATTGATGAATCTGACAGAGTGGAGATCCCACGCATGAGCGTTGATATTGAGCGCCTTAATACGCGCCTAGCCAGTGCAAAGCCATCAGCTACCTATCGCATCATGGATCGGGTCGCTGAGCGGCGGGCTCAAGGCGCAAAAATCATTTCGCTGTGTGCAGGTGAGCCAGACTTTGACACCCCAGAGCACGTACGGGAAGCTGCCATCAAGGCAATTGAAACCGGTCATACTCGCTACACACAGGTTGCCGGTGCCCGACCGTTGCGGGAGGCTGTCGCCGCCAAATTTCGCCGGGAGAATGACCTACAGGTCACCTGGCAAGACACCCTCATCTGTAACGGTGGTAAGCAGGTCATTTACAACGCTCTAGCCGCAACGCTGAATGAAGGTGATCAGGTCATCGTGCCTGCGCCTTACTGGGTTAGCTATCCCGAAATGGTTGAGCTGTGTGGTGGTGAAGCGCGGATTGTGACCTGTGATGCCAGCACCGGGTTTAAGCTGACCCCTGCTGCGTTGGCTAATGCAATCACGCCCCAGACACGTTGGCTTATTCTCAATTCGCCATCTAATCCTACTGGTGCGGTGTACAGCAAAGACGAGCTCCAGGCTTTAGCGGAAGTATTGTTGGCTAATCCCCACGTACTGATCCTGGCTGATGACATCTACGAGCACCTGATCTTTGACGACCAGCAGTTTTTCACCCTTGCTCAAGTCGAGCCCAGGTTGATCGGGCGGACGCTGACCATGAATGGTGTTTCCAAAGCGTATGCCATGACCGGATGGCGGATTGGGTTCGCGACTGGCCCGCGCTGGCTGCTGGATGCGATGGAAAAACTTCAAGGGCAGCAGACTTCTGGAGCGAGTTCAATCTCGCAGCAGGCCGCAATCGCTGCGCTGGATGGGCCAAAGGATTTCATTCGTGAAAGCCGCAGCGTCTTCGAAGCCCGTCGTGATCTGATGGTAAAGCTGCTGAACGCGACGCCAGGTCTTGAATGCATCGTTCCGCAGGGTGCTTTCTATGCGTTCGCCTCCTGTGCCGGGCTGATCGGCCGTGTGTCAGCAGTTGGTCGGGAGTTGCGCACAGACGAAGATGTGGCCCATGCCCTGCTGGATGAAGCTGATGTCGCCGTAGTGCACGGCAGCGCTTTCGGGTTAGGGCCCTACATTCGCATTGCTTATGCCTTGGATGAGGCATCGCTGACACAAGCTTGCAAAGCCATTCACGCTTTCTGTACTTCTCTGCGGGAATGAAGAGGAGCGGTACCTAACGCTTCATTGATGAAGCGCTTTAAGCTTAAGCCGATCGATGCGAGCACGACCTACCTCGTCAAAAACGTCGACCAGGACTCCTCTTCCCGGCCGACCTCGGACACCTGGACATCAGTGGAATGGGTGTCCTGGTGCACGGTTATGAGGACATGCTGAACATCGTTCGGTGGATGTCAGAGCAAATTTGGCGCAAGTATCTTCAGCTGCTGAAGGACAAACCACAGAAAACATGCCCCGCTGGCTGCAAACAGGCCGAGGAGGACGAGCCGACTCAAAGGGCGCATTGTGTTCTGCCACTGCGCGACTATTCGAGTGAACGTCAGCGCCGACGAGTCATTTCGAAAAAGATAGACCAGACCTTCGGTATAGCTTGATACCGTCAGGTTACGGTAGCTCGGCAGCTCGGTGATGAAGGTCAAAGGCGTGTCAAACCAGCGGATCACCAAGTCCCCCTCCTTGCCAATTGCTGCTGCCCTCACCTTGCTTTCATCCATGACGGACAAATGAAGACTACGAAGAGGTGCGTTCAAAGGGCAAAGGCGGTAACCAGGAGAGAACCTGCGCAATTCGCTTGGCCGTCCCTCGTCCCGCCAAATCATGGTAGACGTCAACTGGGCATACTCATCAAGGGCGTGTTCGATCCGAGCTGCGGCATAGTCGTAGAAACCACCGTAGGCGGGTACGTTCCCGTACTGAACGATTTCGAGAGCCACCTGGTAGGTATCAGCATTGGCACGAGCCCTCCCCGACTTCAGGTCGTAAGGTTTGATGCCCCACCACCTTCGCAACTCATCTTCCACTAAAGCGAGCAACCAGCGTCGACCCTCAATTCCCAAGTACTCCTGTTTCCCTGCAAGCGTACGCTTCAGCAGAACGGGGCACCGGCACTCAAACCAGAGCACCGCGAGCAGATAGAATCCGGCACTGACCAGCAACCAGCCTAAGGGCCCTACAGCAACCTCGCCCCCCTTCAGCAATGGCGCTGCCTGGAGAAAACCGGCTACCAAGCCTGCTACGGCTGCGAGCCTGATACCGGTGGACGATTTGATTCCAGACCAGAACGACCAGCTCATCATTTGCCTGAAGCTGTGATAGGCCATTTCCTGACGCGTGTTGCGTCGCTCTCCAAGTGGAGGTCTGTAGAATTCATCGCTTGGGAATTCGTCGAAAAGCCAGGAGAACCATCCAAATTCGATACGTCGCTCTCGACGCTAGCGGCGACGATATTCTTTCTGCGCGTCCAATATCAGTCGCCGCTTACCGTCGGTCAGTGCAAACGGCTTAGCCTCTGGATCGTCACACCCAGGTACCGCTGTGGGTTCTGCTGATGAATTCTTGATGGACAATGTGATGCCTATGGTCTTCGTGTCAGGTCGGGAGTTTACTGTCTCTGGAAAGCAAGGTGTGCAACTAGGCCCTCATGGAAATGGTCATGGTTTCCTTTGGCAAAAAGGTCATTCGGAAGGTCTGTGCCGAAGATCGAGCTCACCACAATCAACCCCTCTTCACTTCAAGGCTTGCTGTGCATGTTTAACTGGTTCCGACGAAAGAAAAGCCCCATTGTGATCCCCCTGTATATGCCCGGTACAGATTACAAGGATCTGCCGGGTAGCTTGGGGCCTTCGGTAGATGATGTCCGCTACGAAGCCCTTGAGTTCGAGAAAATGGTCAAGGGCTATATCGAGCGCAAAACGGGAAAATGGCCCAAGCACCTAAGCCTCGCGTCATTGATCAAGGACGAGCTACCCAAATTCGATATGCACCCAGAAATTCCTGAGCTCTGGCCAAAATTTGTAGCCCAGGCGATAAAGCTCAACACCTGGCGAAACAAGATTGTTCACTCCGACCTCTCTAACGTTCAGGGCTTGCCTGACTTACCCGAGCTTTATGAGCAGTTTCGTAGTGCGAACACAATGCTCAGACCTTTCGGGTTTGTGGGCAGCAGATCGCGAGACAGATTCTCGGGCATGTGCTGGAAAGGCCCTCACCTTCACTTCAAGATAGATGAGACCCCCAACATCCTGAATGCGCAGGACATCGGCAACCTGCTCAGCGAGCTGCATCCATCGAGCCGTGGCAAAGTGCATTTTCAGAAAGGAAAGCTTGTCGGAAGCAAGGTGCGGGACTTCCGCTACGAGCGGCACACGTTCTACATCGAAGACTGCGAGCCGTTCGAGCTGACTGAAGATGAATCCATGGCGCTACAAGATCTGCTGATATGCTTTCTCGGCAACCATGAGCTGGAGTATCGAGTTTGATCCTGAACCATCAAGGTCAGCCGGGGAAACGCTCCCTGAGCTGCTGCCAGAGCGCTCGTGCGCAGCCCTGGCGGCACTTTTGATTTTGCCCAATTTTCTTAAGCTCGGATGACCATGGAAGCTCAAAAACGCACTCTCTACATCGATCAACTGGCCAAGGAAATCAGGTTGATCGGTCAGCCTTTTGAGATTTTTGGCGGCTTGTTTTTGAGGCTGGTGCTCAACGTACCGGTTGGATCACAGGGCGTTAATGCAGGCGGCTTTCCTGTGGCTGGGGTGGTGGATGGCGTATCAGCTGACGGGTTGATCGCAGCTGAATACTCAGCCGAAAAAGGTTACTTCACCTCTTCCATGGCCAAAGCTCGCAAAGATCTGGAGCACGTGCTGCGCAAAGCCCCGAGTGCCAGGGAAATCTATCTCGTCGCCGGCAGCAAGAAACGTCCTCAGATCGCCCAAAAATTTGTTGATGGGGTAATGAACAGCCCACAACTCCAGGGGCGGGTACTACACCTGCTAGGTGCCGAAGAAATCGCAACCAGCATCGTCGACCAGGGGCTGTTTAGTGACGACATCGTCCTCAAGATGAGCTCGTATTTGCCATCGTTAACAAAATTTGCTGATGAGGAAGCAGCCCAAGCGTTAGTGCCCATGGGCGATGAAGCGCGAGATGATGAGCAAGAGCTATACAACCAGTATCGACCAACTGATGCGTTTCCAAGCGATTTAGTCGCACGCTTATGCCCATGCGTGACGGCGCAGGCTCTGCCTAGGGTGATCAGAGCCCGAGTCCAACAGTTTCCTGAACGTAGTACTCTTGCCAATTTTCGATCAGGGGCAGGCTGATGCGGTTTTTTTTGGATACGAATATCTGGAGCTACATCGCGAATGAGGGGGCTGGGAGCGAATTGGCGATGCGCGCCCGGGAAGCAGGCGTTGTGATCGTCATTTCCCCGGCTGTAGTGGATGAAGTACAGCGACTGCCGGTTCCAGAGGCGCGTTGTAAGGTTATCCAGCTGATTACAAGAAAGGACTGGAAGCGGCTGATGCCCGAAATATTCAGCGAATGCGCTGAGGTCAAGTCGGAGATCATGAGGCTTCGCCCCGAATGGGTCATCGCCGAGCCTAAGATGGCGGAGGTCAGGCGGCTCAGGTATGACTGGGTCAGGGCCTCTGGAGGCTTCTGGGATCGCGCGCGCCGAGAGACAGAGACTCCTGCCACCAACGAAAGCGTTCGACGTGATGAAGAGGAACGCCTGGCGGTGGAGCAGTCCTACGCGATCAGGGAGCGAATGAAGAAGATCAAACCGGGCAGCGAAGAGCACCTGCAGGAGGTAGGACACATCCCAGAAGCCGGTACGCCAGGGTGGTCTGGCTATCCTGTACCCTATTGGCGGGTGCCCAGCTTGCACATGTTCAGGGCCGAGCTTCAGATTTATGAAAGCGCGGTCAGGGAGTGGCTTGATAGCGAGATCGATGTGACGGCAATGCTTTCCTTGCCCGAGTCGATGAACAGGCTTTGGTTGCATGAGCTAGATGCGGTAGCCGTTCCGCGACAATGGCTCCGAGGCGCTTTTGAATTTCTTCAGGCTTGGCACAAGGTCACCACCGGCACGCCGGGGGACTCGCGTCTGGCTACTCACCTGGTAGATGCCGACGTCATTATCTCGGCGGATAAGAATTTCGTGCGGTTTGCGGAGCGTTGTCGCAACGAAGCGCCATTTTCGATTGGCAAGACTCTGCGTGCTCAAGCCAATCGCGCAGGTGTCGAAGAAGTTCTGCAATGGATTTCAAAACCTAAAGCCCTTTGACGCAGCAGTTTGTAGTTCACATAGCAAATCACCTGCGCTGTGGCAGAACTGATCAGGTTAAGGACAGAAGGTCGCTAGTATGAATGACTATCACGAATTCACAGATGATGAGCAAGAACTGGACACTTTCCTGCGCAAGCAGAGGGTCGATTTCGATGCGCGAAATTATTGGATTGAACACTCACTCGGCGCGGAAAGTCATTGGCTCTTCATCCAGGCGTATGACGCCCTTAGGCATGAGCTCTACTTGCCAGCTTGCACCGGTTTTCTGACGGGAGTTGAAGCCTCGCTTCGCAATACGTTGGCACAGGTGAAAAACCCGATGAACCTCGAGAATCTTGAAGGTATTTCTACCCTCAGCAACGCACTGCTCCGCCTGGCGAGAACCAATGGGATAAACATTGATTGTTTGGTCTTCCCAGGAGAGGAGGACTTCGAAGCTAAGCTCGCTTCCCGACAGAGCCACGTCGAGCTCGTCAGGGTCAGACACACTATTTGCCACGGCAATATCCTTGAGTACATCATCAATCAGGAGGGGTTGCCGCCACTTTTCACGCCTGAGTGTTGTCGTGCCCTTGCCGAGACGCTTCATACGATCTCGCGTGAGTGGGTAGCAAGCCTGGGGGCATTCAGAAGGCATGCGTTAGGCATATGAGCGGGTGCATCTGGGCTGGGTCACGGGGGGCTCAGCCACGATCCAAGTCGGGGAATGCTGGCGTTTCGTGGCGATCATGCAGGTGTCGGGACGGCACCATGGTTAGCCGCCCGGCAGCGATTAGCTGGTTGATACTTTGATGCGCTCGTTGATGGTCACATTTTTTCGCTAAAACTTGCCGCTTAGTACTGGTGGCTGGTGTCATCGCCATCACCTTTTCCGCTTCGATTGTGTGCCCTTAGGCACCGGCGCATCCTGAGTCTCTGAAACAGAATAATCGACTGTGAGCGACGAGTCCTCTGGAGCCTGGCGAGCCGTTTCGGCGGACTCAAGCTGAATCTTCAAGTCTGTAACGAGCTTCGCCAATTCTGCTTCGCGGGAAGCACCTTGTGCCACAGAGATGTGCAGGGCCTTGAGCTCGTCAGTGAGCTCACTCACTCTGGCTTGGTGGTGCTCGATGATCGCCCCTGCCCTAGCCTCGGCCAGCGTCAAAGCCTGCACCTGTGCAGTTAGGGTCTGCACCTGTTCAACCTGGGCTTGAAGCGTCCTCGCCTGTTGGCGGGACTCGGCGAGGAGGCGCTCATTATCGCGGTTGAGCCTGGTGGACTCATCCTGTTTCACGGCCAGCGACTCTCGAAGTTTTCGTTGCTCGACCTGAGATTCGTGAAGCTGAGCTTCGTGCCGGCGCTGATCCTGATCGCGCTGTTCCTTAACGGACTCCCGGTAATGCTCCAAGGCGCCACGCGCATGAACATGCTTCTCCTCAAGGGATTGGATCTGTTTATCCCTGTCACCGATTAAAGCTTCAAGGTCAGTACAGCGCTGGCTGATCCCGGCGTTGCGCGTCAGCTCAGCCTGAAGCGAAGACTGGGTGGTTTGAAGGTCAGCGGTTTGAGCTTCAATCGCTGCTTGCTGCGTGTCCAGCTGCCGGCGCGCAGCGGTGAGCTCGGACTGCAGATTAGCGTTCTGCTCCACAAAGCCTACACGTTGCACTTCAAAAGCTGACCGAGCCTGCTCGATCGACTCATCACCCTCCTCCATTAGCCGATCCAGAAGGCTTCCAACCATCGACGATAGCTCTTCGCCCATGCGCTCCCGAGAGGAAGGTGGACGCGGATCGAAGGACTCGATCTCCTTCAAGTAGCGGGAAATCGTAGTTTTCGAGCCTGTATTGCCCAGCTCCACGCGCACTGCGTCGATGCTGGGATACATGCCCCGGGCCAGCAAGGCCTGCCTTGCTTTTTGAACTACAGCCTTGTTTATGCCGCCGCGGGCCATGAGAGCTCCTACGATTTCGTGTTGTGTTACATGTCATGTAATTACGTGACACGTTAATACAAAAAGTCGATATTTAAAAGCACGATCTAGAAAGCCATAATATAAGTTTATAGCTTCTTTACGGTCGAAAATGCTTTTGGGTGCCGCTGAAAGTGTGGAATGCTGGAATCACTTAGATTTTGAAGGCAAAAGGCGATGGATAAGGCTGACCGGTACCTCAAGGCAGGCACCCGGGAGAACACTCGTAAAAGCTACCGGGCGGCGATCGAGCACTTCGAAGTGACCTGGGGCGGTTACCTGCCTACGACCGGCGATGGCATTGTTCGCTACCTGGCCGAGTACGCCGACAAGCACGCGATCAGTACGCTCAAGCAGCGGTTGGCCGCGCTGGCGCAGTGGCATCTCACCCAAGGCTTCCCCGATCCCACCAAAACGCCCAACGTCCGCCAGATGATCAAGGGCATTCGCGTGGTGCATCCCGCCCAAGTGAAGCAAGCCGCTCCCCTTCTACTTAGGCATCTTGAGCAAGCCGTTAAATGGTTGGAAGCGGAGGCCGCCGCTGCGCTCGATCGTGGTGACTACAAGACGCTGCTGCGCCACCGGCGTTCGGTTGCCATGGTACTGATTGGATTCTGGCGGGGCTTTCGTGGGGATGAACTGGCGAGGCTCACAGTGGAAAACACCAAAGCCTATAGCGGTGAAGGCATCACGTTCTTCCTGCCCCACACCAAGGGTGATCGCCAGCATGAAGGGACGACCTTCCAGACGCCGGCGCTGACGATGCTGTGCCCGGTCGAGGCCTATATCAACTGGATTACCGTTGCAGGTCTCGCGAAGGGCCCTGTCTTCCGCCGCTTGGATCGCTGGGGGAATCTTGCGGACAAGGCCATCCAACCTCATAGCTTGATTCCCATGCTGCGCCGCATCTTCAAGGAGGCCGGGCTCCCCGAAGAGCTGTACAGCGCCCACTCGATGCGACGGGGCTTTGCAACCTGGGCGTCGGCCAATGGGTGGGATATCAAAGGGCTGATGAGCTATGTGGGCTGGAAGGATATGAAGTCGGCGTTGCGATATGTGGACGCGGGGGGTTCATTTGGGGGGTTGGCTGCGCGTGCTGCCCCCTCGAGCCTTGAAGCGTTACCGCTCACGGAGCATCTGTAGATCCTCATGAGCCATGCTTGGCCACACACGCAACGTCCGCCACCTCATCAAACCGTTGCAGCCCTAACCATAGTGATTGTCGCGTGAGATTTGGCGAAGCCGAGCTGTGCTTTCTTCTCTTTGCAATCGGCGCGCTAATTGGAAGAGAGTCATTAATGAATGACGGCGTACGTATCTGGCTCGCAGCGCGACGGCTCGAGGAACCTCACACGCAGGGAAAGCATATTTTCGCTGTCCAGAATCTGACCTATGATCATTCACAGATAGTAGAATTTGATCGAGAGTCATATATGAATAATGGAGTGCTGCTCAAAAGGGCCCTGAAGCTTCTCAACATGAGTGGCACGCAGCTAGCCGAACAGGTTACCGGGATGAGAGAGGATGGAAAGCCGTCGTGGACTAGAACCTTCATGCGAGAGATGCGGCGAAACTTTAGTTATTTTCTTTTAACTTCAAAAGGATAGCGTAATAAAGCCCAAATTTTTAGCAGCGATATGCGTAGGTCACCACTCCAAGAAAATCAATCAGTTATGGTCGTGTTTTGGGGACGCATTCCCCGACGTACCCCCATCGCGGTGCCCTAGTGATGCTCAATCTTCTCCAAGCCCAAACTGCATTAGCTTTCCTAACGTAAGCCGCGCGCTATATAAAATTCGACAATGATGATGAAATCCGTGAGATTGCATTTTGGTCGTCACAAGGTAACGTTCGGAAGGCGGTAATCAGTGAGATTTCTGCGTCAGGCAGGTCACCTATACACTTGGGCATGCGGATTCCAAGCACCACATACAGCACGTCCGCCCCTGCACTCGAAATACCTGAAAGATAATCAGCTCTGGGAATTCGATGGCCACTTTCATATAGCCTTTGAGCATTAGCAGCAACTCCACCCAAAGCCGAAAATTCATCTTGGCTCAGTCCTAACCGCTGGCGCTCAAGCTTTAGTCGCTCTCCAATTGTGTTCATTCAGCCTCCCTTTCCGATACATAGGTAGTAGCCAAATCATCTAACCTTTTTTAGCGGCTAGCAATATAGTTCACAAACTGACGGGTAGAGATATCGACGAATGACACAGTCCCCTCTGTTGAGCTGGCCTAATCTATTTCGATACTAATCATTGTCGGACTCACGTGATGGACACTACAGATCGAATCTTCCTTATTCATGAGCTTTTAGTCGCCCTGTTGCGCGATCAAAATATCCATAAAGGCCACTGGGGGTTGAGCGTACAATTCAATGCGACAGGCGGAACGCTTCCAATACCCTCTCAGCCTGGCAGGGGGCTGCCCGGCTTAACAATAGCTGTGGTTGGAGTCACCCTGACTGAGGCGAAGGCAGGCAGTGATGGTAGCCTTGATGCCTCGGTGGTCAACCCTTCGAGGTTGGACGATCGTACGGAACAAAAGAGTAGAACAGATTCCTTACATTAGAGCTTACAGGAAAAAGAAGCCCTGCATTCACAGGGCTTAGGCTAATTGACTATTACTATTGTTGAGTCCGATTGGCTCGGCGGACCGCCTCCTCAATCTGAAGGAATGAGGGCTCATCAATTTCCGCGAGAATGGTTCTGCCGTCCTTCAACGTTACTAAAAACGTAACGTCCTTTTGTTCTTTGCCTAACATAAACCCTGTGAGAGCGCCAAGCGGGCCTAAGACCAACCCACCTGCAAGTCCTTGTAACATAGAGTTTCCTACAACCTTATTCAGCTCTTCGCCGACGACCCGAATTGACCTTATCTGTGACGTCGAGATTTTAATGCCTGGCCAGGGGAACAGAAGTGTCTCGATACTCAATACGCCATCGAAATACTCTCCAGTGCCCTCTAGAAGGTCGCCAGCCAAGATTTTCATCTTGGCCATTGTAATTGCTCCTTTCTGCTGTCTTGTGATGCTTCAATTCGACGCTCAAGAAATCAGGCCGTCAACCCTGCAACAGATGAGAGGTAATC
Organism: Pseudomonas sp. Pseusp88; assembly: GCF_047303955.1. Lineage (NCBI taxonomy): Bacteria > Pseudomonadati > Pseudomonadota > Gammaproteobacteria > Pseudomonadales > Pseudomonadaceae > Pseudomonas > Pseudomonas sp. Pseusp88. Next base: position 21,673 of record NZ_JBGLYM010000052.1, read on the forward strand.
GCCTAGGGCCCGCCGTGTAGGACGAGAGGCCGGCGACGTGAAGAATCAAGGCTCGTAGCTGACCCCGCCGATCGGCGTGCCATGACGCTCTGCGACATGAACATCCCAACGGTGGTCACGAAGGAAGCCGCCGACCTGATCCACCGAATCGAATTGGCAGACGGCCTATTCTAGCTGTCCACCGTCGGCGGAAGATGGCACAAGAGCGCACCGCCAAGTCAAGATAGCCTCTAAGGCAACCCAAGGATTCTCCAACGAATCACCAGCTCTACTACAGCCCGGCGCATGCTTGAAAGACTCTCCAAAGCACTCGACGGACTGAAACTCCAGACACTCAGTACACGCCACAAATCCCCCCATCATTAGCCAGTTCCTGTTCCATTCAACGACCTGACTGACAACGTTCCCGCGTCTCTCATAGCTGACCATTTCACACCTCCATGGCGTTGCAGGCCGGGGCATTCGGCCCGTAGCGGCCAGTGTAGTCGTAGGGGCAAGACGGACGAGATGGATAAGGTGGCGAGAATGACAAATGGATAGAACGGATAAAAACCCCAGCCCCATTTAGACATAGGGCTGGGTATCTACCACCTAATCACTCAGGAAGAGAGCTCAATATCCTCCTGAGATCCCGCCAGGGGTACTGATCTTCCGATGTATGACGAGGACATCTCCGGTGGTGCACAAACGAGTTAAAGCTCTCGCTGGCCCTTTGAGACTCTCCGCATGAAACACACCTTAAATACACCCCAACGATGTGCCACCTAGTGGAATATTCTCTTATCTCACTGTCTATCTCAGAAATTCTTGGGTCGGCCCCGCATCCCGATGCGCAAGCCTCTTCTTCCGCCTCTAAAACTATTCGCTCATACAGGTTGAAAATTGAATAATTACTCATACTCTGCATACCGCCGGTGCGAGGGCGCTCACCATGATCGCCACGAAATCGTAACGGCTTAGTAATGTAGAGTGAAAAAAAGCGAAAAGTGTCCATTTGCCACTACAAACTAATACAGACACAAATCAGTAACGGGCGAGTCTCCAGCAGTATCGAAATACAGGATTGTGATCCTGCCAACTTCAGTTCCGTCAACACAAAAACTGCGCAACTAACTTTCTGTCTATTACTGATTAGCGCTTACCGCTTGTCGGTGCAGGTTCCCACCTTGTGGCATTAAGCCAAATCTAACTGCCAACTACGAGGGAACGCTGACCCACTAGCTCGCCAGCTCCCCAAACCGACCTAGGGCGGGCATCAGACTAATGCCCGCCCCTGAAGATCAACGGCACACGCCCCAATGTCAGTATGCTCAGATCTACAGTCTGTCTGGACAGTGATAAAGAGTGCGATGAGAAAGTAACATTTCAACCATTTATCTGGTTAATTTCCAGTGTAATGCCTAGTGACTAAAATTAGGTCGTCGGCCAAGGAGTTGGCTGATAGCCCGCCCTGTGCTCTCTCCTGCGCCCACGCCAGGGCGGGCTTCATTTGGCGATGAGCGAATCATAGGCTTTCTCACACGTCAGCGCGGCTATTCGGAAAGAATCAGCGACCGCTGCCAGTTCTCGATTTCGTTGGACAGATTTAAGGCAGGGCTTTGAGCAAGATGGCGCTCAAGGCCCTCCGCACACCTTCCGCCAGAATCGTACCCGGGTATTCAAAGCCAGCGATCTCATGCTTGATGATCGCCTTGACAAGCCCGGTCATGATCGCAGGATCAGTCAGCACTAAATCACGAGTAGCTTCCTTGCCAGTACAGGCCTTGATGCTTTGCTGTACCGATGTAACGTAGGCGCCGGTATCGTTCTCAGAGCTCGGCGTCCAGAGGCTGATAATGGCCGCGACTGTCTTCAGGCCATATTTCACTTGGTAAGTGCGCAACAGCTTGCTCAGAACACGAATGCCGTTCTCGGCCGAGTCGAATCGGCGAATCGGAGCCGTCATGCCCTCCTCTCGCTCCCCCCGCTTACATTGTCGCCCTCCTCATAGACGGCGGCGTCTGCACCAAGCCTTATTCACAAAGACATTCAGTAATACCAGCACCCTCCAGGCGCTCTACGCCGCCGAGAAATGGCGGGCAGACAATGGATATAGCTACACGAACCCGGCAGCGCCATGCACCCGATGCCAGTGTTGAAGGGTGACTCATCATCGCTAAATGGAAGAAGCTCACCAAAAAGGAAATCGCGCAACTCGACAGCAAGGTCGACGGCAACATGCGCAAGGGCCGGTGCACATCGTCGGTGGCGCCAGCATGATCACCCGAAACCATACCGGCCACCGGCGCGGCGCCAGCCACCAGAAAGCGAATGACCGACGAACAGGTCGCCGCCATGCGCGCCGATTATGACGCCGGCTGGGCGCCGGATATGTGGCCCTGCCTCGCCGCTCCAACTGTGGCATCTCAACCGCAGGCGACATCGTTCAATACCGCACGCGCAGCAAAGCATGACACTAGCGCAGGCCCTGGAGTATCCATGCCACCTACTAACCAGATACTGATCGGCGATTGCCTAGACCTACTCCAGGCGATGCCTGACCAATCAGTTCATACCTGCGTAACCAGCCCGCCCACTTTGGCATGCGCGACTACGGCACGTCCGGACAGATCGGCCTGGAAGAAATACCTAGTGAATTGATCGCGCGCCTGGTTGAAGTTTTACGTGAGGCTCGGCGGGTACTCCGCGACGATGGCACGCGGCAAGCTCGATGCCACCCTCATGGACGGCCACGCAGATGGATGTGTTTCACGACTCGCGAACCAGTTCGATATCGAACAAGGCTGGCCAACCATCTGGAGTCGGTTGCTGACGTACAATGTGCTTGGCGCCGCATTTCGGGCAGTCGAAAGCCTGCTCACCGTTTTTGGGGTCGTATCTCAGTTCTGGCTGAATCTCAGCCTTGCACGCTTTGCAGGTAATCACGATCCATCCCCTCATCCGGCCGCATTCCGATCACCCATAAATAAAAAACGGCCCCGCCTCCACATGGATAAAGCCACGCTTTGACGGTGCCGCCCGCCGGATACCTGGTGTCTAGGGGCCACCCTCCGGATTCCATATTAATACCTCAGCACAACCCAAATTGCCACCATCCTCATGGAGGGCGATGCCTGACTGAGATTCCGCCATGAACGTCTACTGGCACACCTTCACTGCTGTCTGCCCATCGGACGGCGACATGATCATCTACCGCCTGAAGATTCGTTCGCTGAAGGTGATCGTGGTCGAGCACATCAAAAGGGCGACAACGCTCATTAAGTCCGGGTATCAAAAGCGAATCGCCGATGAGCTCGCTGACAGGATTGGGGGTGTTCAAACCATCGTCGCAACGCAGCCAAACCGCCAGCGATAGCGGCCTAGCTCACAACCGACGGGGCGGGCATCTGGTAGGCGATGCTTTCAGGGTAGCAATTAGTGATAGCGATTGCCCTGCATCAGTTCGCAAGCCTCAGGCAATCCAAGGTGAGCATGCAAATCTGCAAATGAAGTCTGTTGGATCAGAACTGCAGCCCTCCACTCAACACTTCCCATCGATGAGTTAGCCACCATCATCATCATTTCAGTGGTAGAGGCGTCCACAGCCAACAGCAGCTTGTGAGCGATAAGGCGGAAATCATATGCATCTTGCATGTTGAAAACCTTTCTGCTGGTGGCAATCGGATATCGATTCCGTCTATTTATGAGCCTGCACGGATCAGGTAATTCAACCCCTTCTGATCGACGGTTCTATTTCACGATACCGCTGCTCGCTGGGTACGCGGCAAGAATTTTTCTTGCGCGAAAAATGAACGGCAGCTCATGCGACCACTTCATCAAACCTAAGCCACCTAAGTGGAGGAGGAGCAGGCTACGTCCATTCACTGGACGTTCGGGGCATCACCGCGAACGCCTGAATGAAAGCCATAACCGCCCGTCTTAGAGCAGTTCCGAGTTAATCGTCTCCCCAGATCATCAGCACCATCGTTACCCCTGTCGCGGAAAACGCGACCACAAAAAGGATCAACAGAAAAATCGACTCGTACATCAAAAACTCTCCCAAACGGGCGAGCCATGACAACTAGCAGCGTAATACTTTAGCCACAAACAACGACTCGTTAATGATCTGCTCGGCGCCTGGCGCCAGCGGTCTTAAAGCCTTTCGATCCCGTAACGCGACATCCATTTTCGCTTGTACTGCAAGTGCGTAGGGATCAAATCCAAGTTCGAACGCAGCACTAAATACTGCGATCAACGTATGGACATAAACACGTTCCTCGATGCTTTCCATAGTAGTTCCCTGAGGGGTAACGAGCCGCCAGCAGTCCTTGGGCGGCCTCTGCTATTCAGTGAACATCGTTTTTCGTCTCCATTCAAATCAATCGCCGACAAGCGTCAAGCTTGCTGACAGTCGGTAACCAATCAATCCAAAGTCTGCCGCAGCTGCGGTCAGTTGGCCTCTTGAGCACGATAGGTCAGACAACGTCGATATGCATGCGCTAGCCGAGTCAGTCAGAAACAAGATAGGGGAAACGGGCCGCGATCTGGTGACTGGGGCAGGCTTACTGGTTGGATCCGCTTCCTTGCCAGGCCTCTTGACGGCTCGGGGAATGGAACATGGAGCGGCTCGCCCCTGGCAGAGTCGTCATAGGATCATCGTGGCGTTGTGGTCTGGGCGAGATCCTATTCCCCAAATTTCAATAAACCGTTCACGAAATATTAAGATTTGATCAAGAGGCAACTACGGTGTCAGGAAAACGTATTTTGGTTGTCGAGGACGATGCTGACAGCGCGAGTATTCTCGAGGCTTACTTACGTCGAGATGGATTCGAAGTCGCGCTGGCCGAAGACGGGGAACGCGGCCTGGAGGTGCATCGACAATGGAAACCCGACCTGATCCTGCTGGATATCATGCTGCCAAAAAAAAGCGGCACCGAAGTGCTCGCTGCAGTGAGGAGATACAGTGACACCGCAGTGATAATGGTCACCGCAATGGGTGATGAGCCGGACAAGTTGGGAGCATTGCGTTATGGCGCTGACGACTACGTTGTCAAACCTTACAATCCCAAAGAGGTCGTCGCGCGGGTACACGCTGTATTGCGTCGGTCAAACCAGCCTACTGTCACCGAAAAATATTTGCGTTATGAACATCTACTGGTAGATCTAGCCGCCTACACCGCCAATATTCAATACGCAGACGGTGCAACGACGTTACTTGACCTCACTCCGACCGAATTCAAAATTCTCGCCACCTTGCTTGCAACACCTGCCAAAGCCTTTACTCGTGAAGAGCTTATAGAGGTCTGCATGCCGGAAAGCGAGGCGCTCTCAAGAGTAATTGATGCTCATGTACATAATCTGCGCCGCAAACTGGAAGCCCATAAAATCGATGGGGTACTGGTGACCGTTCGCTCTGTCGGATATCGATTCAGGTAAAGTCCATGCAACCACCACGTAAAAGTAAGCCAAAACCACTCTGGCATTGGGTTGGCCTGCGCATGAGTATGCTGGCCATCGGTGCAGTGATAGCCATCGCCTTCAGTATGTGGCTGCATTTTTCGTTAATCGAGTGGGAGGCGCTTTCCCGCATACCGCCCGACGCAGCAGCTGAATTCATTAAGCTACAGAATGACCCCAATTTGAATAAAGCCAGGTTGTGGCAGCTGTTTATTCAATATATACCCATCGAAAACTTCCTGCCTGGCGTAGCCGACAAAGATTGGCTGTTACTGGCAAGCCTGGTAGCAGCAGCTATCCCTATTATTCTTCTATGCGGTTTTCTGTTTTCCCGCTCTTTGTCGAGCCAGTTTTCGTCGATCGCTCAAATGGCACGCAAGGTTGCCCAAGGAGATTTCAAAACACGCCTACCGTCAAACCCCAAGGCTCCCGAAGAAATTCAATCCCTGATCGCCGACTTTAACAGCATGACCACCCAACTGCAGCGCTATGAACAGGAGGTTCGGGAGTCCAGTGCGGTCATTGCACATGAGTTGCGTACACCTTTAAACGCAGCCATGGGGCGAATACAAGGAATGATCGACGACGTATTCCCGCGCGACCCACACCAACTGGGGATGGTTAAGAAACAACTTAATCATTTGAATAAGCTGGTTGATGACCTGCATCTACTTTCGCTCGCAAGTGCGGGCCAATTGTTACTCGATAAAACGCAATTTAACTTACTAAGCCTTATCCAAGAGCGTGTGACCTGGTTCAACGCCCAACTCACCACTGTAGGTGTAGTGCCGCGGATCGCTATATCCGATAGGTTACAGCTTAGCGCCGATCGAGATCGAATGGGTCAAATCGTCAATATCATGATCGACAATTTCCTGCGCTACGCTGCGCAAGGTAAATCGCTTGAGATTTCGGCAAATATTACTTCAGAAAAAATTATGCTTAGTTTCGACGACAGGGGGCCTGGTATCGCGGCCGAAGACAGCGACAAAGTATTCGAGCGTTTCTGGCGTGCAGAGCGCTCCCGCGCCCGACACTCAGGTGGCAGTGGTCTGGGCTTGTCAATCGCCAGAGCGATTTGCTACGCGCATGGTGGTAACATCTCTATCACTAACCGGCTTGAAGGAGGAGCTTCGATAAATATTGAGCTCCCTTTGTAACCCTTAACATAATGATGACACGATCACGCGCAGAAAACAGAATATAGTTCTAAATGTAAGTCTTTTCTTGAAAACCTAAACGATACGTAAAGGGTTTCGCCTTACTGTGACACGTCACCATTGCAGCCTGCCTAAACCTAACTTTCAGCCGGTGCAACATGACTTCGTTTAATATATCCACACCCTCCCCTTACCCTACGAGACCGTCACCTGGAAACTTTCAATAGACAGCTCTAATTAACCGTAATCAATCATCGACATCGACAGCAGTAAATTGAAAGCCGCCAATAATTGTGAACGCCTCGCGAGCTTCCTTGGTCGAGTTAGGGATTATAGTTACCTCCCCATGCACGAATCCGTACGTACCGAACTGCCGCATACAGCTACTGCCTCGGGTAGTCGTTGGGTCAACACGTCTACCCAATCCCAGATATTGGGGTAAAGCGGTTTTAATGGATGCTATCATCAAAAAGTGTTGCCCTTCCGCATTTAGGATCAGTAGAATTCAAAATCCTTGTAAGGCGAAGCCATTCCAGGCGCGCCGTAGCATGCTTAAGTTTGGCCGCAGCTTTCAAGGCCGCGAACTTCTTCCATACATCTTGATCTGCTTCGTCAGACATGAGAATCAGATAGGCTTCTTCGTCTAGTTTAGTCGCTTCAAAA
>NZ_JBGLYM010000053.1:0-25984 GCF_047303955.1 Pseudomonas sp. Pseusp88
CGAAACCCCATTTGCGAAAGCAGATGGGGTTTTGTTTTTGCGCGAGAAAATGTGCGACCCGCTTCAGCCGGGAAGGCATTGTGGGAATCATGCAAAGGCGGCGGATGTACCGGCCCTTCCCGGCTAAAGCCGGTCCCACACCGGCGCCACAGACCCAATTGCCGGTGGCAATCATCCCCTGTTGCCCTTAAGGTTCGGCCTTAGATATTCGCCCCATCAGCCAAGGAAGCAGCCATGTCCGTCACAACCTCTCTGAGCCCCGGTTTCATGGTGGTGCATGGCAACCGCCCGGACGAGCTGCGCAGTCTGGTTGTGTCCTGGATGCGGCGTTATCCCTTGGCGCCGCTGGAAAACGAGATCGCCCTGGTACAAAGCAACGGTATCGCCCAGTGGCTAAAACTGGCGTTAGCCGAAGATGCCCTGCAGGACGATCAAGGTGGCTGCGGGATTGCCGCTGCTATCGATGTGCAGCTCCCCGGCAGCTTCATGTGGAAGTTGTATCGGCTGGTGCTGGGCCGCGAAGAGATACCGGAAATCTCCCTGCTGGATAAAGCCCCGTTGACCTGGCGCCTGATGCGTCTGCTGCCGGCCCTGATCGATCAGCCCCATTTTGAACCGCTGCAACGCTTCCTCACGGCCGATACCGATCTGCGCAAACGCTATCAACTGTCCGAACGCCTGGCCGACCTGTTCGACCAATACCAGGTGTATCGCGCTGACTGGCTGGAAGACTGGGCCGCTGGCCGCCATCAATTGCGCACCGTGCGTGGCGAGATGAACCCACTGGCCCCGGCCAATATCTGGCAGGCCGAGCTCTGGCGTGCCTTGTTGCTGGATGTGGGTGAGCAAGGCATGGCCCAGAGCCGTGCCGGGGTGCATCAGCGCTTTATCGAACACATGAGTCAATTGAGTGAGGCACCGTCGGGCCTGCCCGCGCGAGTGATTGTCTTCGGCATTTCGTCACTGCCTGCTCAGGCGCTGGAAGCTCTTGCCGCCCTGGCCAAATTCAGTCAGGTGCTGCTGTGTGTGCATAACCCTTGTCGCCATCACTGGGCCGATATCGTTGCCGATAAAGACCTGCTGCGCCATCAGTACAAACGCCAGACCCGCAAAAGCGGCATGCCGCAGATACTCGATGCCGAAGCCATGCACCAGCATGCTCATCCGCTGCTCGCGGCCTGGGGCAAGCAAGGCCGTGACTACATCAATCTATTGGACACCCACGACGAACCGAACAGTTACCGCTCCTGGTTCAAGGATGAGCGCATCGACCTGTTCAGTGAAAGTGAACCGACCACGCTGCTCAGTCAGTTGCAGGACGACATCCTCGAGCTGCGCCCTCTGGACGAAACCCGGGCGCTATGGCCCGCCGTGGCGCCTCTGGATGACCGCTCCATCCGCTTTCATGTCGCCCACAGCGCTCAGCGTGAAGTCGAGGTGCTGCATGACCAGTTGCTCGCCCGTTTCAGCAAGGACCCGGCTCTGCGCCCTCGGGACATCATCGTCATGGTTCCGGACATCGACAGTTACGCGCCGCATATCCGCGCCGTATTCGGCCAACTCGATCGCCATGACAGTCGCTTCATCCCCTTTACCCTGTCAGATCAGAGCCAGCGTGGCCGTGATCCGCTGCTGATCGCCGTCGAGCATCTCTTGAAGATCCCCGACAGCCGTTTCCCGGTCAGCGAGATCCTCGATCTGTTGGACGTCCCGGCCTTGCGCGCACGCTTCAAGATTCAGGAGCGTGATCTGCCGACCCTGCATCGCTGGATCGAAGGTGCCGGCGTTCGTTGGGGGCTCAGTGCCGACCAGCGTGCCGGGCTCGGCCTTCCAGAAGGCCTTGAACAGAACAGTTGGCATTTCGGCCTGCGCCGCATGCTCCTTGGTTACGCAGTCGGTGCTGGTGCTGCCTATGAGGGCATCGAGCCCTATGACGAAATCGGTGGCCTCGACGCTGCCCTGATCGGTCCGTTGGTGGCCTTGATCGATGCCCTGGAAGTCGCCCATCGCGAGTTCTCGCAGACCGCCACCCCCGAGGCCTGGGGCATGCGCCTGCAGGCCCTTATCCAGGTGTTTTTCCGCGCGGACAGCGAGCATGACGACTACCTGCTCAGTCAGCTTGAGCAACTGCGCGAAACCTGGATGCAGACCTGTGAGGCCGTCGGCCTGACTGACGAACTGCCCCTGACCGTGGTCCGCGAAGCCTGGCTGGCCGGTCTTGATCAGGGCCGACTGTCCCAGCGCTTTCTCGCCGGTTCCGTGAACTTCTGCACCCTGATGCCCATGCGCGCCATCCCTTTCAAGCTGGTGTGCCTGCTGGGTATGAACGACGGCGACTACCCACGGGCGCAACCGCCCCTGGACTTCGACCTGATGGGCGGCGACTACCGCCCCGGCGATCGATCACGCCGCGAGGACGACCGTTATCTGCTGCTTGAAGCCCTGCTGTCGGCACGTGAGCAGTTGTATATCAGTTGGGTCGGCCACAGCATTCGTGACAACAGTGAGCGCCCGGCATCGGTACTGATCGGCCAGCTACGCGATCATCTGGCCAGCGGCTGGAAACTGGCCGGTGCCGAACCGGCGGACGATGCTGGAGGACAGTTGCTTGAGGCCCTGACCCTGCACCATCCGCTGCAACCCTTCAGTGGCCAGTATTTCCATGAAGGCAGCTCTGCGCTATTTAGCTATGCCCGGGAATGGCAGGTCCTGCACGGTCCGTTGGAGCAACCAACGCCGCTGCCGACCCTGCCCAAACACGAGCAGGACGAACCCCTGAGCCTGATGCAGTTGCAAGACTTCCTGCGCAATCCGGTCAAACATTTCTTCAGTCAGCGCCTGAAGATTTACTTCGAAGTCGCTGAAGCCCCCTTGGCCGATGAAGAACCTTTTGTTCTTGATGCCCTGGAGCGCTATAGCCTCAGCGAAAGCCTGCTGACCGCCGCCCTCGTTGAAGCGGCAGACAGCGACGATGCCCTGCAAGCCCAGGCCCGCCGCCTGCAAGCCAGTGGCCTGTTGCCTCTGGCCGGTTTCGGCACCAGTCTGCAGCAGGAGCTGATCGAGCCGCTGCCCGAGCTGCTGCAACGCTATCAGGCGCTGCTGCAACTCTGGCCGCACGCGTTGGAAAGTGCGCTGCCCATGACCTTCAGTCATCAGGCTGTCACCGTGGATGGCTGGCTCGGCGGGCTGCGGCAGAACGCGCAGAACCAGTACCTGTTGATTCATGTGATCCCCAACTCGATCGGCTCGAAGAAGACCCGCAAATGGCATCGCCTTGTGCGGCCCTGGGTGACGCATCTGGTGGCCTGCGCCTGTGGCTTGCCGTTGAGTACGGCGCTGGTGGCGAGTGACGACACTCTGCTGCTCGAAGCGCTGCCCCTCGAACATGCCCGGACTACTCTGGAGCATCTGCTGACGGCCTGGCTCAACGGCATGGGCCAACCGTTGCCGGTGGCCGTGAAGACCGCCTTTGCCTGGCTCGGCCAGACTGATCCGGCCAAGGCCGAAGCCGCCGCCTGCAAGGCCTATGAAGGGGACGGCGTGAACAGCGATGGCGAGCGTCGGGAAAGTACCGCCCTGGCCCGGCAGTTCCCGGACTTCGCCGCGCTGATCGACAGCGAAGAATTCCAGGGATGGTGCGAAACCCTGTATCGACCGATTCTCAACGCGCCCTGGCAGTCCCTGTCCGGCGCGGAGGCCAGCGCATGACTCACGCTAACTCACTGCCACTGGCCTTGCGTTTCCCGCTGCACGGCAGCCAGTTGATCGAGGCCAGCGCCGGGACTGGCAAGACCTTTACTATTTCCGCCTTGTATCTGCGCCTGATCCTTGGCCATGGTGACAATGAGTCCTCGTTCGGCCGCGAGTTGCTGCCACCACAGATTCTTGTGGTGACCTTCACCGACGCTGCCACCAAGGAGCTGCGCGACCGCATCCGTACGCGACTGGCCGAAGCCGCGCGCTTCTTCCGTGACGAAATCGCCGCCCCCGATGCCTTGCTTGCCGGCTTGCGCGAGCAGTATGCCGCCGAGCAGTGGTCGGCCTGCGCCAGTCGCCTGGATATCGCTGCGCAATGGATGGACGAAGCCGCCGTCTCGACCATCCATGGCTGGTGCCAGCGCATGCTGCGTGAGCACGCTTTCGACAGTGGCAGCCTGTTTACCCAGAGCCTGGAAACCGATCACAGCGAGTTGCTCGGCGAAGTGCTGCGCGACTACTGGCGGCGCTTCTGCTACCCCATGAGTGCCGACGCGCTGGACTGGGTGCGCGCCAACTGGGGCGGCCCGGCCGCCTTGCTGTCACGGGTACGTGGGCTGTTCGGCAGCGAGCGCAAGGTGCCGCAACAGGAGCCTGCGCAGTTGATCCTTACTGCCTTGCAGGAGCGTCGCGACGCCCTGAAAGCCCTCAAGGCTCCCTGGGTTGAATGGTCTGCGCAGTTATACCGGATCTGCCTCGATGCTGTGGCAAGCAAGGCCGTCGACGGGCGCAAGATGCAGGAGCGCTACTTCAAACCGTGGTTCGACAAAATCACCGACTGGGCTAGCGACGAGACCCAGGAAGTGCTGGATATCGGTACCGGCTTCACCCGCCTGACCCCCGAGGGCATGGCCGAAGCCTGGAAGGGCAGTGCGCCTGAGCATCCGGCCCTCGACGCCATGCTTGAACTCAAGGCTGCGCTCGACCGCTTGCCGACGCCCGACGCCGCCGTGCTTGAGCATGCCGCGTACTGGGTCGGCCTGCGCTTCGAGGAGGAGAAGCGTCGCCGTGCCGAGATGGGCTTCGACGACATGCTGCTCAGGCTCGATGCCGCGCTAGGCGCCGAGGGTGGCGAGCGTCTGGCCAGTCTGATTCGCGAACAGTTTCCGGTGGCTCTGATTGATGAGTTCCAGGACACCGACCCGGTGCAGTACCGGATTTTCGAGCGAATCTATCGCCTTGAAGAAAACCGGCGCGACACCGGCCTGTTTCTTATCGGCGACCCCAAGCAGGCGATCTATGCCTTCCGCGGCGCCGATATCTACACCTACCTGCGCGCCCGCACGGCGACTGCCGGGCGCTGGCACAACCTGGATACCAACTTTCGCTCCAGTCACGCCATGGTCGCGACGGTCAATCATCTGTTCCTGCGGGCTGAACAGCGTGATATCGGTCGCGGTGCCTTTCTGTTTCGTGAGGGGGACGATAATCAGGTGCCGTTCCTGCCGGCGCTGTCCCAAGGCCGCAAGGAAGTGTTGCAGATCGACGGTGAGCCGAGCGCGGCGCTGACCCTCTGGCACCTGGCAAGCGACCAGCCGGTTTCTGGCATGGGCTATCGGCAGCAATTGGCAGCCAGTTGCGCCAGCGAGATCGTGCGACTGCTCAATGGCGGCCAGCAGGGCCGTACCGGCTTTGCCAAGGCAGACGGTGTACTGCGCGGTCTGTTGCCGGCCGATATCGCTATCCTCGTGCGCGACGGCAAGGAAGCCCAGGCCATTCGCGGCGAGCTGACCGCCCGTGGCGTGCGTAGCGTGTACCTGTCGGACAAGGACTCGGTGTTCGCCGCCCAGGAGGCCCATGACGTGCTGGCCTGGTTGCGCGCCTGTGCCGAGCCCGACGCCGAGCGCACCCTGCGTTCGGCCTTGGCCTGCATCACGCTGAACCTGCCCCTGGCCGAACTGGAGCGGCTCAATCAGGATGAACTGGCCTGGGAAGCGCGGGTCATGCAGTTCCGCGGCTATCGACAGGTCTGGCGTACACAAGGCGTATTGCCGATGCTGCGTCGCCTGCTCCATGACTTCGAATTGCCCCAGGCGCTGATCGCCCGCAACGATGGCGAGCGGGTATTGACCAACCTGCTGCATCTGTCCGAACTGCTGCAACAGGCCGCCGCCGAGCTGGATGGCGAGCAGGCACTGATTCGTCATCTGGGCGAGCACCTGGCCTTGTCCGGGCAGGCAGGTGAAGAGCAGATTCTGCGTCTGGAAAGCGACGAACAACTGGTCAAGGTAGTGACCATTCACAAGTCCAAGGGCCTGCAATATCCGTTGGTGTTCCTGCCCTTTATCTGCTCGTCGAAGCCGGTGGATGGCAGTCGTTTGCCCCTGCATTTCCACGATGAACAGGGTCATGCGCAGATCAGCCTCAAGCCCACCGAAGAGTTGATCGAGCGCTCGGACAACGAACGCCTGGCCGAAGACCTGCGCCTGCTCTATGTGGCCCTGACCCGCTCCGAGCACGCCTGCTGGTTGGGCGTCGCCGACCTTAAGCGCGGCAACTCCGGCAGCTCGATGCTGCACCGCTCGGCGTTGGGCTACCTGCTCGGTGGCGGCCTGGCGCTGGCCGATGCCGGTGCCCTGGCGAGCTGGCTGCGAGACCTGGCCCAAGGCTGCGACGGCTTGCAGGTGCAGGACGTCCCTGAGGTCACCGCAGAGACCTTCAGCCCGCCGGCCAATCTGGCCGCCCTGCGCAAACCGCGCCTGCCCCGACGCAGTGCGGCGGAAAACTGGTGGATCGCCTCCTACAGTGCCCTGCGCATCGGTGACACTCTGGTCGCCGGCAGCGACGAATCCCCGGATACGCCGCAGCAGCAAAAGTTGTTCGATGACGAACGTCTCGATCCCGAAGCGCCACGGGAAGTGCCGTCCAGTGGCGGCGATATCCACCGTTTCCCTCGGGGTTCAAACCCCGGCACCTTCCTCCATGGCTTGCTGGAATGGGCCGGCGAAGAAGGCTTCGCCCAGGTCGCGGCCGACCCGCAGCGTCTCGAGGATGCAGTGGCCCGGCGCTGCAACCGGCGTGGCTGGACCAACTGGATCCCCACCTTGCGTGACTGGCTGCAACAGCTTCTGAACATGCCGCTCGCATTGGGCGCGCAGGTCGCGCCGGTGGCTCTGGCGGGTCTTGATCAGCCCAATCAGTACCGCATCGAAATGGAATTCTGGTTCGCCTGTCACAGGGTCGATGTGGCGCAAATGGACGCCCTGGTGCGCCGCTACACCCACAACAATGCGCCACGGGCTGCGACCCAGACCGTGTCGATCAATGGCATGTTCAAGGGCTTCATCGACCTGACCTTCGAGCACCAGGGACGCTATTACGTGGCCGACTACAAATCCAACTGGCTGGGCCTCGATAACCATGCCTACACCGAGCAGGCCATGCTCGATTCCATGCTGGAGAACCGCTACGACCTGCAATACGTGCTCTATCTGCTGGCTCTGCATCGCCAGCTCAAGGCACGCTTGGCCGACTATGACTACGACCAACACATGGGCGGCGCGCTCTATGTGTTCCTGCGTGGCATCGACTCCCCCGGCCAGGGCCTGTTCTTTACCCGGCCACCCCGCGAACTGATCGAACGCCTGGACCTGTTGTTTCAAGGCCAGCCTGACCTGCTTGCCGGAGAACCCGCATGAGCCGCTCCTTTGCCGATCTGTTGCCGACACCCTTGGGCGATCAGAGCCTGAGTGGCCTGACTCCCCTGAGCCGGGTCGATGATTTGCTGTTATTGCTGGAGCGCTGGGTCGAGCGCGGCTGGTTGCGGGCTTTGGACCGGGCCTTTGTCGGCTTTCTCAGCGGGCTGGATGCCGAGGCCGATCCCCTGGTGTTGCTGGCGGCGGCCCTGACCAGCCACCAGTTGGGCCACGGCCACGTCTGCCTGGACCTGCGCGAAACCCTCAAGGCACCGGACTTCGCCTTGTCCCTGCCGCCCGAAGGCGATGTACAGAACACGCCGATGCTGCTGCCATCGCAACTCTTGGTCTCGCTGGATGGCGATGCCTGGTGTGGGGCCCTGGCTCGCAGTCGGTTGGTGGCCCAGGCCGATGATGTCAGTGAAGCCGGCATGAGCAAGCCGTTGGTGCTGTCCGGCGAGCGCCTGTATCTGCGCCGCTACTGGACCTACGAGCGGCGCATCGATGCCGCCCTGCGTCAGCGCCTGGCGCAACAGGAAGCTGCTCCCGACGATCTCGCGCAACGCCTCGACAGCCTGTTCGGCAACGCTGGCAACAGCCCGCTGATCGACTGGCAGAAACTGGCCTGCGCCATTGCTACCCGTGGCGCCTTCAGCATCATCACCGGCGGCCCCGGCACCGGCAAGACCACCACCGTGGTGCGCCTGCTGGCCTTGTTGCAGGCCCCGGCGGTACAGAGCGGCACGCCGTTGCGCATTCGTCTGGCCGCGCCCACCGGCAAGGCCGCTGCGCGTTTGACCGAGTCCATCAGCCAACAGGTGCTGAGCCTGGATGTCAGCGAAGCGGTGCGGCAGAAGATCCCCAGCGAAGTGACCACCGTGCACCGCCTGCTCGGCAGTCGTCCGGGCACCCGGCACTTCCGTCATCACGCGGGCAACCCGCTACCGCTGGATGTATTGGTGGTGGACGAAGCCTCGATGATCGATCTGGAAATGATGGCCAACCTGCTGGACGCCTTGCCGCCCCACGCACGCATGGTCTTGCTCGGTGACAAGGACCAACTGGCCTCGGTGGAAGCCGGGGCGGTACTGGGCGATCTGTGCCGTGACGCCGAAGCCGGGCGCTACAGCCCGCAGACCCAGGCCTGGTTGCAGGCAGTCAGCGGCGAGGATTTGAGCCAGAGCGATTTGCAGACGGGTGATCAGACCCGCGAGCCGCTGGCGCAACAGGTGGTGATGTTGCGTTATTCCAGACGTTTCGGTGAGGGCAGTGGCATCGGCCAGTTGTCGCGCCTGGTCAACAGCCAGCAGGATCACCAGGCTCGTGCCCTATTGGCCGCGCGCAGCCACGCCGATCTGTTTGCTCTGGTGCTCAAGGGCGAACAGGACAAGGCCCTGGAACGCCTGCTGCTCGATGGCCACGGCAGCGACGGCCCGCAAGGTTATCGCTACTACCTCGGCGTGCTGACCCAGGAGCGGCCGCAGGCCAGTGAGCCCCTGGAAGATCCGTGCTGGAGCCAGTGGGGGCGCAAGGTGCTGGAAGCTTTCGATGCCTTCCAGTTACTCTGCGCCGTGCGCAAGGGCGCGTGGGGCGTGGAAGGGCTGAACCAGCGGATTACCACGGCGCTGGATCAGGCCGGGCTGATCAACTGCGATCAACCCTGGTACGAAGGTCGCCCGGTGCTGATGACTCGCAATGACTATGGTCTGGGCCTGATGAATGGCGATATAGGCATCACCCTGTGCCTGCCCGAACTCGACTACGCCAGGACCGGCAAGCAGGTGCTGCGCGTAGCCTTTCCACGCAACGACGGCAGTGGCGGGGTGCGCTTCGTTTTGCCGAGTCGGCTCAATGATGTGGAAACGGTGTACGCCATGACCGTGCACAAATCCCAGGGCTCGGAATTTGCCCACACGGCGCTGATCCTGCCGGAGGCGTTGAACCCGGTGTTGACCAAGGAGCTGATCTACACCGGTATCACTCGGGCGAAGCATTGGTTCAGCCTGATCGAACCGCGCCAGGGCGTGTTCGAAGAAGCGCTGCGGCGCAAGGTCAAGCGCCTGAGCGGGTTGATGTTGGGGTTGTCCAAAGCCTGACAATCATTGTGGGACCGGCTTTAGCCGGGAAGAGGCCGTTATATCCGACATGGGCGTGTCGTCTGTCGCGCAGCTTTCCCGGCTAAAGCCGGTCCCACACGTTCTGTGCAAGGTCCGAAATGATTACCCCTAACCCATCTGCTCCATCAACCCCGCAGCGCTATCAAACTCCATCGCCGCCGCTCGCTCCAGCCCCATGAACTGCAGCACCCGTTCGCCCGCCTTGCCAGCGCGAATGGTCTGCGGGCCGGCGTCGGCCTGGACCACGCCATCTTCCATAAAGATCACCCGGTCGGAGATGGACATGGCGAAGTCCATTTCGTGGGTGACGATGAGCATGGTCATGCCTTCCTTGGCCAGGTCGCTGATGACCTTGAGCACCTCGGAGACCAGCTCCGGGTCCAGCGCCGAAGTGGGTTCGTCGAACAGCATGATCTGCGGGTCCATCGCCAATGCGCGGGCAATGGCTACCCGTTGCTGCTGACCGCCGGACAACTGGTGCGGATACTTCAGGGCATGGGCCAGCAGGCCGACCTTGTCCAGCAGGGCATAGGCCCGCTCTTCGCTGATGGCCTCATCGCGGCCGTGATAGATCGGTGCCAGGGTGACATTGTCGAGAATGGTGCGGTGGGGGAACAGGTTGAAGTTCTGGAACACCATGCCGATGCGCTGCACGCCGCGACGGATCTGCGGGTTATTGGGTTTGTCGCCGGCATGGATAAAGCTTTCGCCGAACAGGATGATCTCGCCTTTATCGATGCTTTCCAGGCCGTTGACGGTGCGGATCAGCGAAGTCTTGCCTGAGCCGGACGGACCGATGATGGAGATCACCTGACCGCTGTTGACGTCCAGATCAATGCCCTTGAGCACCTGATGATGGCCGTAGCTCTTGTGAATATTCTTGAGTTGCAACGCCGGGGCCACGCCGTTGCCGACCTGATTCTCGTTGCGCAGAGCAACCTTGCCCAGGCGCGCGCGCAGGCTCTCCACGTCGCTGTGTTCCAGGGTCTGGGGCTTGCGGTTGTTCAGTTCCAGATGCTGCTCCAGACGCTGGAACAGCCAGCCGAATACGGTGACGATCAGCACGTAGTACACCGCCACCGCCGACAGGGTTTCCATCACCAGAAAGTTGGTCGCATACAGGCGCTGGCCGACGGTCAGCAGTTCGGTCAGGGAAATCACCGAGACCAGGGAGGTCAGCTTGACCACCGTGATGTATTCGTTGATCAGGGTTGGCAGGGAGATGCGGAACGCCTGGGGAATCACGATCAGCCGTTGCAGGCCGATCACGCCGATACCCAAGGCACGACCCGCTTCCTTCTGACCCTTGGCCACGGAAATCAGCCCGCCGCGATGGATCTCCGCCATGTAGGCCGCTTCCGTCACGACCAGCGCCAGCAGGCCGGAGTAGAACGGGTTGGACAGCACTTCACGGGTAAAGGGAAACATTTGCGGCAGGTTGTAGACGAACACCACCAATACCAGCAGCGGCACGCTACGGAAAAACCAGATATAAATCGACGCCGGAATACTCAGCCAGCGGGCGCTCGACAACTTCGCCGACGCCAGCAGAAAGCCCAGCAGCATGCCGATGAACCAACCCAGCGCGCTGAGTTCGATCACGGTGATGCAGGACTCCCAGAAATCCGCAATCGAGAACAGGGAAAAAAAGTAAGGCCAATCGAATTCCATGGGCACCTCAAGCTGTCGGCCCCGTGGGAGGCCGACAGGTCAAACAGAGAGAAGAATCAGTTGCTTGGTTCTTCGAGATTGTATTTCTTCAGCAGGGCTGCGTATTCGCCGGACTTCTTGGTCTCTTCGAAGGCCTTGAGCAGCGCGTCATGCAGCTCGGTATTGCCCTTCTTCACGTAGATACCCAGGGTTTGCTGATAGATCGAATGCTCGGTGCTGACCACGACGCGGCCCTTGGTGCGCTCGGCGATCAGACCGGCCGCACCGTCGATTTCCACCTGTGCCTGGACGTTGCCCGACAGCAGTGCCTGAGTCACTTCCGGGGCGGACGGGAATTCGCTGACGGTGATGGCGCCTTTGGCGTTCGGCACGCAGTAGTCAGTGGACAGCTTGTTGAACTGGGCCACCCAGGTCGTGCCCTTTTCCAGGCCGACTTTCAGGCCGCAGAGGTCTTCCGGCACTTTCGGGCTCAGGGGGCTGCCCTTGAGCACCATGATCGCTGCGCCGGTCTTGGCGTAAGGAATGGCATCGGCTTTGAGCTTGCGCTCATCGGTCACGTACATGCCGGAGATGATCGCGTCGTAGTGGCCGGAGTCCAGGCTGGTGATCAGGGTCGAAAACTTGGTATCGGTGAACTCGGCCTTCAGGCCCATGTGCTTGGCCAGCAGACGGGACAGGTCCGGGTCGGCGCCGACCACGTTTTTCTTCTCGTCATAGGACTCGAACGGCGGATAGGTGATTTCCATCCCTACCTTGAAGACACCCGGGCTTACGGTCGCGGCCGCATGGGCCAGGTTGGCACCGAGCACGGCGGCGGCAAGCAGGGTCAAGCGGATAGCAGTGTTCTGTTTGTTGCGCATCGTCGGTGACTCCGGATCAGGAAAGATTAAGCACGGTTGTGGTTGGCAAAGCGGTATTTCTGTTCTTTTCAGAAGCCTTAGGCCGGGTCTGTCGCCTGATTTTTCAAGTGACCAAAACTCGACGGCTTGCGGGCCTTGTCGTAAAGCTTGAGTTCACCGCTGGCCACTTTCTTGCGCAGATACTGGTAGGTCTGCAAGGCCTGGCCGAACATGTGTTCGCCAATGGTGATCTCCTCGTAATCCTTGCCGTCCTGGGCGAATTGCGGCAGCGGTTTGATCTGAGTGTGGAAGTCACAGGCGTAAAACAGCGGGAAGGAATAACGCTCCTCACTGACCGTGCGCACGCGGTGAGCGGTTGCAACGAACGTACCAGCGGTCATCACCTCAAGCATGTCGCCGATATTCACCACGAAGGCGCCTTCCACCGGCGGAGCGTCGATCCACTGACCCTGATCGTTCATCACTTCCAGGCCCGGCTTGTCGGCGAGCAGGATGGTGAAGCACTCGTAATCGGTGTGTGCACCAATACCGGGCGCGTCCTGGGCTGCGCCGTCGAACGGGTAGTGGATCAGCCGCAGCTTGGAGGGCGGGCGGGTGACCATGGCGTCGAAATAGCCTTCTTCCAGGCCCAGGGCCAGGGCGAAACCGTCGAACAGGCGGCGGCCGAGAGCGAAAATTGCCGCGTAATAGGCTTCTACGGCTGGTCGGAAACCAGGCAGGTCCGGCCATTCGTTGGCGCCGATCAGCGGGGTCTTGGCAATCACCAGCGGGTCTTCGTCACCCACTTCGAAACCGATGTCGAAGGCTTCCTTGTGATCGGGCTTGCCCTTGGCATACACCTCTTCGCCTTCCGGCACGAAGCCCTTGTGGCTGCGCGAAGTGCCGATGTAGTGCTGCATCTTGTAGTCCAGGGACTGGGCGAACAGGTCCTTGGCGGCCTGGCGCAGGCCGTCTATGAGACTTTGCTCGATGCCATGGTTCTTGATGTACAGAAAGCCCACGGCCCGGGCTGCGGCGCCGAGGTCTGCGGCCACTCGCTTGCGCTGTTCGATATCGGCGCTGAACAGGCCAGCGATATCCACCACCGGGATGCTGCTGAAATTGGCGGTCGCAGGCACGGCGGCTGCTGAAGGTTCGGACATGACGAAACGCTCCTTATCGGCTGGAAGAATGAGTGAAGCGTTGAAAGTGTTCGCGCTCGGTCTGACCCATCCACACATTCAGCGACCACAGATCGGCCACCGGGACATTGGTGAAGGGGAGGTGGTGCAAGTAACCGTCGGCGCCGAATTCCGGAGTCAGGGTGGTGACCTGATAACCGCGTGCCTGCTGCGAGCGCCAGATGGCTTCCCAATGCTGTTGATGGAAGGCCAGTTCTTTGGCGTACTCCGGTGCGCCGGGGTGCGGTACTTGCGGCCCCTGGTCATAACCGACCCGGGCCTGAATGTGATGGACGCGCTCGACAAAGGCGCTGAGGTCGTCTTCCGGATCATTGAGCAGACGCTCGCAGGTGACGATCCAGTGGCTGATATCACTGGTGAAACGCATGTCCGGCAACTGGCGGATCAATTCCAGCGTGACCCAGGGGTTGAACAGCGAGCGCGCGCGATGGCTTTCGAAGGTGCACATCTGGCCGTGCTTGCGTGCCAGCTCCATGGCCTGGCCAAAGAACTCGACCTGTTGGGCCAGTGACCAGCGATCATTGCCGGCCAATAGATTGACGAAGCGCGGGGCCATTTCGCCTGCCCAACCGAGTTTCTTGTCCAGATCGGTCAGGTGCTCGGCGACGGTTGCCGACTGCTCGGGCAATACGTCGTAGGCGGTGAATACGGTGGCGATATAGCCGACCTGATTGCTGCGCAGAAAGGCGGCGAATTCGGCACGTTCTACGGCGGACAGTGGCAGGCGCGCTTCCATGCCGTTGAAACCGGCCTTGAGCAATTCTTCCAGAGCCTGGGTCTTGCTGGCGGTGTAGCCCCATAGCGTGCGGAATATTTCCAGTTTCATCGAGCGACCTCAGAGCTTGCACTAATGATTGAACGAGTTGCGCCTCGACCAGAACGGGCTCGGGAGCAGGCGACAACGGGCAGTAACCATTTGCAAGACAGGCGCTGGTCGCATCTCGATGGAACGACTCGTTATGGGGGCTGATCTTATTGGCGGCCGACGAGCGGGAAGAATAGGAAAGCTTAAATCCATAGTTCAGAGATTTCTAAACTATGTGGATCCCGGCCAACCTATCCTAAAGGTTACTAACTATTTCCGTGTTATTGAGTAGACTAGTCACCTATAAGTGCTGTTTTTCGATGAGACGGCCTATTTGGCGAGCTCGCGAATTGATAGGCCGCTGTATTTGCTTCTATATAACGGATACGCCTAAAAGCTATTCCATAGCTCTACGTTGCACCATTCATATAAACCCGGCAGCCATGTTCTGTCGGGATGCAGCAAGAAACCGAAGCCTTCGCGCACTGCCATTTCCGGGCCATGACCCGGACGAGCCGTGCGCGTGAACCGTGATGACGCCCGAGGTTGCGATGCAAAAACTGACGATCAATGGCCAGGAGCATGAGCTGGATGTCCCCGATGACATGCCTTTGCTCTGGGCCCTGCGCGATGTAATGGGCCTGACTGGCACCAAATATGGCTGCGGTATCGCCCAGTGCGGCGTGTGCACCGTGCACCTGGACGGCCATGCCGTGCGCTCCTGCGTACTGCCGGTCAGTGCCGTGGCGGGCCGCAAGGTCACCACCATCGAAGCCATCGGCGAGCAGCCGATCGGCCAGGCCGTACAGAAGGCCTGGCTCGAACACGAAGTGGTGCAGTGCGGTTACTGCCAGTCGGGGCAGATCATGTCGGCGGTCGCGCTGTTGCAGGAACACCCCAAGGCCAATGACGAACAGATCGTCAACGCCATGTCGGGCAACCTGTGCCGTTGTGCCACCTATACCCGCGTCCGCGCCGCCATCAAAAGCGTCAGCCAGGCCTGAGGAAGTATTCATGTCCGATACAACACAAGCCGCCGCGATGGTTTCGCGTCGCGGGCTGCTCAAGGGTGGCGCATTGTTGGGTGGTCTGGTGGTCAGTACCTGGCTGCCACCGTTGGTGTCCCGTGGTTTTGCTGCCGACGCCATTCAAGGCGCGCGCCTGGGTGATGCCGCCGAGAAAGGCTATGGCGCCTTCGTGCGCATCGACCACGCTGGCCAGGTCACTGTGATTTCGCCAAAGATCGAAATGGGCCAGGGCGTGCAGACCGGCATTGCCATGATGGTCGCCGAAGAACTGGAAGTGCCCCTGAGCCAGGTGACCATTGCCGAAGCTCCGCCCAATGCGGCGTTGTACACCGACACCCTGCTGCAATTTCAGGCCACCGGCGGTTCGTCTTCGACTCGCTACACCTGGGAACCGCTGCGCAAGGCCGGTGCCGGGACGCGTATTGTTCTGACCCAGGCCGCCGCCATGCGCTGGAACGTCGCGCCAAGCCAGTGCCATGCCGAAAATGGCCGGATCATCGGCCCCAATGGCCAGAGCGCCGGTTACGGTGAGCTGGTAGATGCCGCCGCTGCACTGCCGTTGCCTACGGATATCCCGCTCAAGGCCATCGCTGACTTCAAATTGCTGGGCAAGCCCGTGCAACGCCTGGACACCCCGCACAAGGTCAATGGCAGCGCCAAGTTCACCATCGACCTGCAAGTGCCCGATATGCTCATTGCCTCGTCCCTGACCTGCCCGGTCCGTGGCGGTACTCTGCGCAGCGTCAAGGATGATGCCGCACGCAAAGTGCCCGGCGTGCGCGACGTGATCCGCCTGAGCAATGCCGTGGCCGTGACTGCCAGCAACTTCTGGGCCTGCCAGCAGGCGCTCAAGGCACTGGAAATCGAATGGGACCTGGGGCCGCACGCCAACACCGACTCCGCGCAACTGGACAAGGCCCTGCTCGATGCCAGCTCCAAAGACGGCGTCTTTGCCAAGCAGACCGGTGATATTGCCGGTGCCTTGAAAAGTGCGTCGAGCCATTTCGAAGCGGTCTACGAACAACCTTTCCTGTCCCACTCGCCGTTGGAACCCATGACCTGCGTGGCCCATGTGCGCCCCGATGCCTGTGAGCTGTGGGTCGGTTGCCAGGCCCCTGGTTTCGCCCAGATGGGTGCGGCCAAGGTCTGCGGCATGCCGGTGCAAAAGGTCGTGATCCACAACCAGCTCATCGGCGGTGGTTTCGGTCGGCGTCTGGAGTCGGACTTCATCTTTCAGGCCGTGGATATCGCCCGTCAGGTCAGCTACCCGATCAAGTTGATCTGGAGCCGCGAAGAGGACATGACCCACGACCTTTATCGCCCGCACTACGTCGATCGCCTCAACGCGGCGCTGGACAAGGACCTGCGTCCGGTCGGCTGGGAGCACCGTATTGCCGGCGCCTCGGTAGTGGCTGCCTATCTGGGCGCATTGCCGCCCAATGGCGTGGACGGTGACGCTGTGGAAGTGGCCATCGACCCGATCTATACCTTGCCGAACCTGCAGGTGCGCTACATCCGCCAGGATCCGGAAGCGATTGCCGTGTCCTGGTGGCGCGGCGTCGGCCCGCTGCGTAGCACTTACGCCGTGGAAAGTTTTATCGACGAACTGGCCCATAACGCCAAGGTCGATCCGGTGGAATACCGCCTGAGCCTGATGCAGTCGCAACCCCGTGCCCAGGCTGTGCTGAAAAAGGCCGCTGAACTGGCTGGCTGGAAGACTCCGCTGCCCGCCGGTTCCGGCCGTGGCGTTGCCGTTTCGGCGGTGTTCGGCAGCTTTGTCGCCACCATTGTCGAGCTTGAAAAGCAGGGCGACAAAGGCCTGCACATCAAGCGCCTGATCACTGTGGTCGACTGCGGCTTCGTCAACAACCCGACCTCGGTGCTTTCCCAGATGGAAGGCGGCACCCTGTTTGGCCTGTCGGCGGCGCTGTTCAACGAAGTCCTCGTCGAAAAAGGGCAAGTGCAGCAGACCAACTTCCACACCTATCGGCAGATCCGCATGAGCGACGCCCCGCCGGTGGAGGTGCACCTGATGCCAAGCCTGGAAAGCCCCGGTGGAGTCGGCGAGACCGGTGCCGTGCCCGCAGCGGCCGCTCTGGTCAATGCCGTGCATGCCGCAACCGGCGTGCGCGAGCGTCGTCTGCCCCTGAGCCGTTTCGGCTATTTCACTGTTTGAGGAGCGCACCATGAAATTATTCAAGCATGCGCTCGGCCTGCTGGCAGGCGCTTTTGTACTGACATCCCAGGCCGCAGATCCGACCCTGGTCAGCAAGGGCGAATACCTGACCCGCGCCGCCGACTGCCTGGCCTGCCACGTCATTCCCGGCGGCAAGCCCTATGCCGGTGGCCTGGAATTCAAGTTGCCGTTTGGCAGCCTGTACTCGCCCAACATCACCCCGGATAAAGAAACCGGGATCGGCAACTGGAGCGACGATGACTTTGTCAGTGCCTTGCAAAAAGGCGTGGGCAAGGACGGCAAGCATTACTACCCGGCCTTCCCGTATACCTCCTACACGCTGATGTCCCGCGATGAGCTGTTGGCGATCAAGGCCTATCTGTTCAGCCTCGAACCGGTCAAGCAGACGCCGCCGGAAAACACCCTGTCGTTCCCGTTCAACCAGCGTTGGGGCATGACCTTCTGGAACCTGATCTTCGCTTCCGATGAGCGCTTCGTGCCGGACAGCAAACAGACCGCCGAATGGAATCGGGGCGCCTATCTGGTCCAGGGGCCGGGGCACTGCGGCGAATGCCACACCCCGCGCAATATGTTCCAGGCCCTGAGCAGCGGCAAGGCTCTGGCCGGTGCCGAGATCGGCAACTGGCGCGCTTACAACATCAGCGGTGACAGCCAGCACGGTATCGGTGCCTGGCCGCAGGAAGCGCTGATCAGCTACCTGTCCACCGGCTATGCAGCGGGTTACGGCGGGGCGGGCGGGCCGATGGCTGATGCGGTCGAACACAGCCTGCGCTTCCTCGAGCCTGCGGATATCAAGGCCATTGCCGTCTACCTCAAGTCCACCCCGGCGCAAACCGACGGCGTGCCTCGTCCTGCAGCCAGCGTCAACGACGCGGCGCTGCAGGCGGGCCTGGGCATGAAGCTGTTCAACGACAACTGCGTGGCCTGTCACCGTCTCGATGGCACCGGCAACCAGTCGCCGGTAGCTGGCCTGGCCGGGCTGAAAACCGTCAACGACCCGACCGGCAAAAACCTCGTCGCCACGCTGCTGGAAGGTCATACGCCGGGCGCCGTGCGCGTAGACCAGCGCATGCCCAACTTTGCCCGCAGCTACAGCGATGCGGAAATGGCGGCTGTCAGCACCTTCGTGCTGCGACGTTTTGGCCAGAGTAATGGCCAGGTCAAGCCCGAGGATGTGACGAGCAGCAGGGCGGGTGCGCTGCATTGACGGGTAGCGGATACCCCTCATTGCTTTGATCTGGAATGAGATCCTGTAGGAGCCGACTTGCTGGCGATGGCGATGGCGGTGGACCGGTTAACGTCTTCATTGACTGACCTGACGCCATCGCCTGTAGGCGCTGCCGAAGGCTGCGAAAGCGGTGTGATGCCATTCGCAGCCTTCGGCAGCTCCTACAGGTCGGTCTTATCAGGCTGAAACATCTCGCAACATCCCTTCGGCCACTATGGGATCCAACTTTCTCAAGCTTTCGACCCCCCTGCCGCTAACCCGAAAAGGAGATACAAACTCGATACAAAGACGCTAACCAGCCAGGAAGCTCCATGACTTCTATATCCGCAGTGAACCCAACGTTGCAGACGGCGCTGTTGCCCGTCAGCACGACCCCTCCGGTGCAAAGTGATGCAGGGGCTTCCGCCACGACAGGTACGCCGACGCCTGCCTCGGTCGTCATCCTTGGCGAAAATACGTCTATTGGCTATGCCGAGACCTATACCTCGCGCGGTGCCGTCACCGGTTCCGAATCGAAAGTCGTGCAGGAGAGTGAGGGCTACAACAAAGTCACTTACGCCATGCTCGGCAACCTGGACTCGTCTTCTGCCAATACCCGGTTCCGCGGCGTGGGCGCCGCCCTGATGCAGCAGTTGGCGGAAGGCAAGTCCACTTCCTTTTCCCAATCGTTGCTCAAGGCCAGCGCAAGCAACTCACCCAGTGCCATCACCTCGGCCCAGAGTGACCTGCACAATAAATCCGCCAACACCTTCTCCCTGACCCTGAAAATGGCCAGCGGAGCCACTGTGACCCTGAGCCTGGCCGGTGGCAGCAGAGGCCTTGCGGTATCGGCCGATGTCTCCGGCGGCAAGCTCAGCTCCGAAGAGCTGAGTGCTTTGGGTGACCTGGCCGACTCGTTCCAGGGCGCCATCGATGGTCTGAGTGCCGTGCCGCCGAGCCTGAAACTGGGCGATCTGGCCAAGCTCGACCCGAACATGTTTTCCTCGGTAGACCTGAGCTCCTCGCTCAAGCTCGATGAAGATACGACCCAGACCTTCAGCTTCCATGCCGACAGTGTCTCCAAGTCCCTCAGCCTGGTCGGGCCAAATGGCAATATTGCCCTGACCGTGGACACCAAGAACGCCGCGATTCTCGGCAACAAGGAACAGCAAGCCAAAGCCTTGACTGCTTACCTCGACCAGTTTGACGAGGCACGCAAGCGCGGCGAAGGCGACGATAATCTGATGTCGCTGTTCAAGACGGCTTTCACCGATCTGAATGGCTTCAATAGCCCGGTCGCAGCAGCAGGCGGCGCGACACAGCGCCTTAATGCGATGACCCTGAACGACGTCGACCACGGCATGCTCACGGGCCTGGCCGACTTCACTGCGTCCATCGGCCAGCCTCAGAGCCGGCCTAACCCGATGCATTTGGATGAAATCGACAAGTTCACCTACAACGTGTCGCAGAACTCCGTGACCAAGGGCACCAGCCAGCAGAATCGTTCGCTGGAACAGAATCAGCAATCGAGCCTGAGCGCCGCGTTCCACAAGAACCTCTACCCAGGTTCGACGCTGGAGCTGACCAGTGAGAAAAAGTCGCAGAACTACTACTACACCGAGATCGAGGACAAGGCGAGCACCACTACCAAGCTGGCCTACGAGAAAGGCTCACTGGTCGAAGCCAGCCTGAGCCAGAGCGCCACCCAGACCACCCGCACCCGCAAATACGTGATGGGCGAGCTCGAATCGGATATCTACACGCCCAAAGAAGTGACCAAGTCCAAGAACATGCTGGGCATGATCGAAGCCGCGTTGCAGCGTGACCGCGACTCACGGCAGATGAGCGGCAAATCCACGTTGCTGGACGACATGAAAGAGCTGCACAGCAAGATCCTGCTGCAACCCAATCCGTCGTTGATTCGGGACTGATACCCCCGATGACCTGACGCGGATCTGAGCACTTGGGAGCGAACTCAGTGGGAGCGAATTCATTCGCGAAAGGGCCGGTCCAGACAGCTTATCCCTGTCGTCTGAACCAAAGCTTTCGCGGATAAACCCGCTCCCATCGTTCGTTTGGGCTGCACTCCGGTTTCAGGCCGATGTCTGTTCCTTTAACAGGACCCTCTCATCAGCAGGCACGCTATGAACCCTTGGTGGCAAGAAGTCGTCGACACCCTCGAAGCAGAATTTTCCGATCTGACCGATGCCTCGGAACTGACCCGTATCACTGTTCGCCTGGTCATCGCGGCGGTGCTGGGGGGAGTGCTGGGTTTTGAGCGGGAGCATCAAGGCAAGGCCGCCGGCATGCGCACTCACATGCTGGTGGCGATGGGCGCGGCGTTGTTCGTGCTGGTGCCGAGCATGGCCGGTTCCGATGCCCAGGCATTGAGCCGAGTGGTGCAGGGCATCGTCGCCGGTATTGGCTTTCTCGGCGCCGGGACCATCCTCAAGGGCAACGGCCACGACACCAGCCACGTCAAAGGCCTGACCACCGCCGCTGGCCTGTGGATGACCGCCGCCATCGGCACCGCCGCAGGGATGGGCCGTGAAGCCACGGCCGTGTTGAGCACCCTGCTGGCGCTGGGCATCCTCAGCCTGATGCCGTCCCTCGTCGAACGCATCGTGCCGATCAAGAACAAGCCCCAGGATCGGGAGCAGCCCTGACCTTTACTCGAAGAACTCATCCTCAAGAATGGCGGGTGGCTCTTCGGTTGGCGGGTCACCTTTCGGAATGACCGGTGGCATTGTCGTAGGTGGGTCTTCAGGTGGCGGCACGGGTAAGACAGGCTTGTCGATATTGGGATCAGGGGTTTCTGCCGGGAT
This sequence comes from Pseudomonas sp. Pseusp88, assembly GCF_047303955.1. Lineage (NCBI taxonomy): Bacteria > Pseudomonadati > Pseudomonadota > Gammaproteobacteria > Pseudomonadales > Pseudomonadaceae > Pseudomonas > Pseudomonas sp. Pseusp88. The sequence continues at coordinate 21,283 of NZ_JBGLYM010000053.1, forward strand.
CGGAATGCTCATCGGTTTCACCTTCCAGTCTGTGGTTTTCGACGCTTGAACAGGTTCGACCGCAGCGTGGGCGCAATGATTCAAAGCAATGCTCGGGTGCCCCGAACTGCTGGCGAATTGCCTGTTTTGCCACACCAAAAGTGACGAATGTGCAGGACCGCTCCCTTTCTTTTGAGTGAAATTTCCTTAACAATTCGGCCCCCTTGTTTCTGCGAATTTCAGGGTCTAGCCTGCGTCCCGCCACTGAAAGGTTCGGTGGTCGGGTGTGAGAGCCTGTTAAGCACACGTATGTAAACAAGACGTCCAGATTCTTGCCGAGCGGTTTTCGGCAAGTGCTCTATGACGGCTGTGGCGGGCGGATTTCGGTCCGACCGGGTTTGCATGCGTGCCCGGCTTCTCACCCCGTTTACAGCCGTCACCTCTTCGTCGTGTGAGAACGGTCCGAAGGGGTTATTTGGAGTAATACGTATGCTGGATAAATTGATCCCCGATCCACCCCACACCACCGAAGAAACCCTGATCCGCATATTCGAGATCCTGCGTTGCGCCGCAGCGGTCGTTTACGAATCCGGCGATCAACTCAATGGCACCAAGCGCGACCTGCCTTTTGCAGCGATGTACCTGATCGATATGGCCAAGGCCCTGGCCAATCATCAGATTGAGCAGTTGCAGGCACAGCGAGCGACGTGACCGCATAAAAAAACCGCCTGAATGCAGGCGGTTTTTTGTTGCAGCGGCTTACGTCAAAACTGTGCCGTTGGAGCGAGGCTTGCCCGCGAAGGCCTCGACGCGGTATGCCTGACTTATCGTGTCGCTCAATTCGCGGGCAAGCCTCGCTCCAACGTCTGCCAATTCTGCACACTGCTGCGCTCTTGCATACGCCCATACCAGGCCAGCAGCGCCGTACATTCCGGCGGCACCTGCAGATCAACCAACCCGGCGAAGATCAGGCCACCAATCACCGTAATGTCGGCCATCGAGAACCTGTCCCCTGCGATAAACGCCTGCTTTCTCAGCACACCATCAAAGTAGTGCATCCCGCGCACCGCCTTGTCGCGCTGGCGAAAGCCCCACTCGGGGTTCTGATACAGCTCCACCTCCGGGCCAAGCCCCGGCGTGCCATGGTGAAAGTAGGTGCTGATGGCATCGAGCAATTCCAATTCTGCGCGCTTGCTCATCATATGGATCACACCTTGCTCGCGCGGCGTGCTGCCGGTGAGGGTCGGCGTGCCTTGCAGGTTATCGAGGTACTGGGTAATGGCGGTGCATTCGGCAATCAGGGTGCCGTCATCGAGCTCCAGTACCGGCAGGGTGCCGGAGTAGTTCAGGGCGAGGAACTCGGGCTTCTTGTGCTCGCCTTTCCACAGGTCCACCGAGACAAAACTCACCTGCGCCTGCAGGTTCTTTTCAGCCAGGGCAATACGTACGCGGGCCGGATAAGGGCCGGTGTGCCAGTCATAAATCTTCATTGAGCAAAGCCTTTGCAGAGGATCAAGGGAGAGGCGAGAGGCGTGATAAATTTGCCTGTCTGCCAGTTGGCAGGTAAAACGATAGGCGTTAATTTTTTATCGGTCAAGCCCCGCTGTCGCTTATTATGCCCAGCCATTGCAGAGGGGCGGGAGGCAGCACAGTGAGTTCGAATTATCGGGAAGCCATACTGATGGCCGCCAAATGCGCGGCCCAGGCCCATGGGTACAGTGGCCTGAATTTCCGTGATCTGGGCGAAGAAGTCGGGATCAAGAGCGCGAGCATCTACTATCACTTCCGCAGCAAGGCCGAGCTGGGGGCCGCCGTTGCCCGGCGTTACTGGGAAGACACCTCGGCGACCCTGGAGGTCCTGCTGGCCGACGCCGCCGACCCGCTGCAAGCCCTGCGCGAATACCCCGGCCTGTTCCGCAAGTCATTGGCCAACGATAACCGCCTGTGCCTGGGTAGCTTCCTTGGCGCTGAATTTGATGACCTGCCCGACGAAGTGAAGGTTGAAGTCCACACCTTCGCCGATATCAACGTCGCCTGGCTGAACAAAGTCCTCCTTGCCGCCAATACGGTGCCCGCCGCTAACCGTGAACAACGCGCCCGCGCTATCTACGCCGCCGTCGCCGGCGCGCAGCTGATGGCCCGCAGCCGAGCGGATATCGCGCTGTATGACGAGTTGATCGAGAGCTATCGAGAGGCGGGGTTGTTGCCGGGGTAGGTGTTCTGGCGTGGCGACGGACTGAATTGGAATGCAATTTCCTACGGGGCTCGTGCTCTTTTATAAATATATAACTCCAGGCGCATCTTTCTTTGCTGAAAAATAACGGCTTCATGGTTATAGTTTCAGCATTGGCTGCAAGGAGAAGGGGTGCAAAGCAGGAGATTGATCAAGGAGCTTGAGGCAGCGGGATGGATTCTGCGGCGGGTCACCGGAGATCACCACATCTTCAAGCATCCAGACCGACCCCAGACTGTACCTGTCCCGCATCCCAAGAAAGACCTGCCCATTGGGACTGTCAGGGCAATCAAGAAGCTGGCGGGGCTGATATGACCGGCTTTTTCCGTCACAGCTTCAGGGAGATTGAAATGAAATACCCGATTTGCATCGAGCGGGGCGATGATCACACTGCCTTCGGCATCCAGATCCCGGACATTCCCGGTGCCATCACTGCGGGCGATACCTTCGAGCAAGCCCATAGCGCCGCCGTCGAGATCGCCCACATCATGCTGCAAGAAATCGCAGCAGCGGGCGGTGAGATTCCCAAGCCCAAGGCATGGTCAGAACACGCAAAGAACCCGGACTTCGACGGTATGGGCTGGGGCATGCTGGAAATCGATATCACCCCGTACTTGGGCAAGACCGAGAAGGTCAATGTCACGCTGCCGGGGTATGTGATTCAGCGGATCGATCAGTACGTTCGTGATCACAACATCAAGAGCCGTTCGACATTCCTGGCTGACGCGGCGCTGGAGAAGATGGGGCGGGTATAAGCCTCGCCTGTATCAAACACTACGCAAATACCTGAACTGAAATGAGCTTTTGTGGGAGCCGGCTTGCTGGCGATGGCGTCGGATCAAACACCGACGTCCTTGCGAGCGCTGCGCACTTGATCGCCACGGTGGGTCGATCCGACAAGCCGGCTCCCACAGGAGGTGCTTTCACCCCTGCTGGCCTATCAATCGATAAACCCCACCACCTTGCTCTCGCCCAACAAAAACGCCCGATTCAGCTCAGTCGTCTCCCTGATGTAATCCCACAGCAAGGTAATGCGCTTCAACTTGCGCAGATCCTCCCGGCAGTACATCCAGAACTGCCGAGTAATGTTCACTTCCTCTTCCAATACCGGCAGCAACCGAGGGTCCTGCGCGGCAAGAAAGCACGGCAGTATCGCCAATGCCCGGCCCTGCAGGGCGGCGACGTATTGGGCGATGACGCTGGTGCTGCGCAGGTGGGCCTGGGCGCCGGGGAGCAGGTTGGCCAGGTAGAGCAATTCGGAGCTGAAGGCCAGGTCGTCGACGTAGCTGATGAAGCGGTGCTCGGCCAGGTCGGCGGTGGTGTGGATCGGCGGGTGTTGCTCCAGGTAATCCCGTGTTGCGTAAAGGCGCAGGTTGTAGTCGCACAGCTTGCAGCACACGTAGGGGCCGTGTTCCGGGCGTTCCAGGGCGATGACGATATCGGCTTCGCGCTTGGACAGGCTGATGAAGTGCGGCAGCGGCAGGATATCCACCGAAATGGCCGGGTAAGTATCGAGGAAGTGGCTGAGCTGGGGGGTGATGAAGAAGCTGCCGAAACCTTCCGTGCAGCCCATGCGGATATGCCCCGACAGCGCCACGCCGGACCCTGAGACCTGCTCGCACGCCAGGTGCAGCGTGCTCTCGATGGACTCGGCATAGCCCAGCAAACGCTGGCCCTCGGCGGTGAGGATAAAGCCGTTGTTGCGTGATTTTTCGAACAGCAAAGTTCCCAGCGCCGCCTCCAGCGCATTGATCCGTCGCGACACCGTGGTGTAGTCCACCGACAGACGCTTGGCCGCCGAACTGGCTTTGCGCGTGCGCGCCACTTCGAGGAAAAACTTCAAGTCATCCCAGTTCAGCGCGCCCAGGGAGGTGAGGTTTTTTTGCATGTTGAACCTGCTTTTATGTGCGTTCTTATTAGAAGTTTGCACATCTATACTCCGAAGCACGCCCACAACCAAGGCCGCCTGATGCAATTCCCGGCTAACGCCGGTCCCACAAAAACACATCCAGAACACCCTGCACAAAAATAAATAAAGCGGAGGAGTTTATGAAGAATGCCATTACGGCTGACGCTGGCGCGCTCGATGCCAGTGCCGCAAAGAAAACCCGTTCCTATCGTCTTGCCGGGATGGCAAGCATGGCCGGCACCACCATTGAGTGGTACGACTTTTTCCTCTACGGCACGGCTGCCGCGCTGATCTTCAGCAAAATCTTTTTCCCGACACTGGACCCGATTACCGGGGTGCTGGCGTCCTTCGCCACCTATGCCGTGGGCTTTCTTGGTCGCCCCCTGGGCGGGGTGATTTTCGGTCATTTTGGCGACAGGATCGGCCGCAAATCCATGCTGTTGCTCACCCTGATGCTCATGGGGATTCCGACCATCATCATCGGCCTGATCCCCACTTATGAGCAGATCGGTTACTGGGCCGCGCTGATTCTGGTGGCGATGCGCTTCCTGCAAGGCATGGCGGTGGGGGGCGAGTGGGGC
>NZ_JBGLYM010000054.1:0-22063 GCF_047303955.1 Pseudomonas sp. Pseusp88
TTTTTTTTCTGGGCCCGCTTTTTGTGTCCCCTATTTATTGGGTTTGGGGTTTTTTAATTCCCGGGCCTTTTCCCATATTAATTCCCCTCCCACAGGTTTTTACCCATCCAGGCGTCGTGGGTGACCGTCCTAGAAGATAATCCCCTTGGCCCTGGCCTCCTTGAGCCATCCCGGAAACTCCGCCATCAGCTTGTCATACAGTGCTTCTTCGCTGATATCGTGCAGGTCGTCGAGGGCGAAGAAACCGCAGTTATCTACCACCCGGCCTTCCATGGTGTCGAGCTTTTCCAGGATGCCGTAGCTGTTGCCACCGATGCCGACAAACTGCCAGAACACCGGCAGCGCCGCGGCTTCGACGATCAGCTTGGTAATGGCCTTGTTTTCATGGACCCCGCCGTCGCTGATGAACATCACGTAGACCGGCGTACGATCCCCCGACTTTTTGTAATAATCGATGACCTGGCGAATGACCTTGGGCTCGTCATTGATCCGCTGGCCGACGTTCCAGTTGCGCCAGCCGCCGTCCTCGGTGTTGATGTAATCCTGATGGTTGGCCAGTGATACGGCTGACAGTTGGCAGGATTTGGCGCCGAAAGCCCAGCAATCCAGTTCGCCGTCGTCGTCGAAATGCACAGCCATGGGCAGCAGGCGATTGACCACTTCCTGCACGCGGCCACGGGAATACTGGCCGTTCATGGAGCCGGAAGCATCCAGGACCAGGGCAACCCGAGCCTTGACCTGCGACAGCTGGTTTTTCTCCAGGCTGATCTGAGCCTTCTTGGCCAGGCTGACCAGATGCGGGGCGGCAGCGGCAATCTTCTTTTCCAGGGATATCTTTGCCGGAGCAGGGGCAGGTGCAGGCGTCGCTGCTTCAGCGACTTCGCCACCGAAATGCCGGACCAGCGCATCAAGCCCTTCGTTAAAGCCTTGCAGATTGGCCTGAACGCGCCAGACACCGTCCTTGCGATAGATATCGGTGACCATAATGGCTTTCTCGCCAGCGAAATCCTGACCTCGGAACTCGCAGGTCGCCAGTTCGCTGCCACTCGCGTCCTTGATGGCGAAGCGGCTGACCGCCAGGTCCTTCATGGCGCCATCGCCGTCGATCGAGGCGGTAAACACCAAACGGTCGATGGTCTTGGGCAGGGTCGCCAGATTCAGCCCGAACTCGCCGCCGTTGCTCTGACGCACGCTGTTGCAGGGGCTGGCGGGCTGATTGAAAAACACCATATAGCGATCGTCGGACAGCTTGCCGGCGGCATCGACGCCGAAGCACACGTAGTCGATCACATGGGGAGAGTTAAGGGTGATGGCGAGGGTGAAGCTGAACTGGTCGCCCGCAAGGATGCTCGACAGCGGCAACCTTTGTCCTTGGGTAATCTGCATGGGTCATCCTTTTGGTTATCTAGCGCATAGCTCTTGTAGGAGCTGCCGAAGGCTGCGAAAACGGTGTGTCAGATAAACACCGTTCGCAGCCTGCGGCAGCTCCTACAGGATCGCATTTCAAATCATGTGACAAGTTATGTCTGATAAGAGCGGGCCCGCGCCCATATGTTCAGCTGCGCCCACCAATAATGTCGCCCAACCCGCCCAGCACCGAGCCTTCACCCTGACGTTGTCCACCTCCCTGCGGCGCGGCGGCCAGCATTCGTCCGGCCAGGCGCGAGAAAGGCAGGCTTTGCAGCCACACCGTACCCGGTCCGGTGACGGTGGCGAAGAACACGCCCTCGCCGCCGAACAGCATGCTCTTGAGGCCGCCGGCCTTACGGATATCGAAATCCACCTCAGAGGTCATCGCCGCCAGGCAACCGGTGTCGACATCAAGGCGCTGGCCTGCGGACAAGGTGAGCTTCCTGATCGTGCCCCCCATATGCACAAAGACCAGCCCGTCACCCTCGAGCTTTTGCAAGATGAAGCCTTCGCCACCGAACAGGCCGGTGAGGATTTTGCGCTGGAAGTGCATGCCAATGGAGACGCCCTTGGAGCCGGCCAGGAAGCTGTCCTTCTGGCAGATCAGCTTGCCGTTGTAGTCACTCAGGCGCAGAGGCAGGATGGTGCCGGAGAACGGCGCGGCGAAGGCGACGATGCCCTTGCCTGGCGCTTGTTGGGTGAACACCGTAGTGAACAGGCTTTCCCCGGTGACCAGGCGCTTGCCTGCGCTCATCAACTTGCCCATGAAGCCGGAGGAACCGGCGCTGCTATCGCCGAAGATGGTTTCCATCTCGACATCCGAGGTCTTGTACATCATGGCCCCGGCTTCAGCTACAGCGCTCTCGCCTTGATCCAGTTCAATCTCGACGAACTGGGTTTCCATGCCGTGGATCTTGAAGTCGAGGCCTTCGGTCCACTCACCGGAGCCGAAGCCTGTCGATGCTACATCGCTGCTGGCCTTTAGCGCAGGCACGGCGGCTGGAGCAGATGAGGGTGCCGGTGGCGCAGCGGGGAGGTTGGCGGCTCCGGCAGGCAGGGCGCCGGGCTTGGGGTAGATCATCGATTGCGGCGGTGCGGGCAGCGGCGTCACGCCGTCCTTTTTCATGGGCCGTATCTCGATATTTTCATAGATCGGCTGCCAGTCGGCCATGCCCGGCCGCCAGCACCAGCCACCCGGATTCTCCCTGGCGGCGAGCCTGGCTTTCTCGAGATCCAGTGAGTTAAGTACGGTGTTGCCAGCAGCGATGGTCCAGACAGACATGTTTTAACTCCTTGCAATTGCCTTTCGAACCGGCTGCACCGCATCCGGTTCGCAAGGATCAGCGATTTTTTTCACGTTCTGCACCTTAGCACCGCAGCCTGTCGCGGGGAGTGTAGAAGCGTCCGATTCGTTCGTCTTTATAGGGGGTGCAGCCGACGTCGTGGCAATTTTGCGACTAGAATCAGGCGTTGAAGGGTTGCTGAAAGCTGCCTGCTGTAGTTTCCGCGGCGCAGCGGGTTCTATACACTCCACGGCCGCACTCGTGCGGGATAGAAGATGTAGTGTCACTCAAGCAGCTGAAGCCAATGATTAATAAGAAGTCAGCGCAGGGGAACATCACCGTGAGGTCAAAAAACCCCAATCGGCCTTGTATGTCCATCCTCTGGTCCACGCTGGCGTGGGAGATGTGTCGGCGGTAGTCAATACCGGCAGCACGGTTCCTGCCCCTGCTGATGGCGGGCGGATGGCGATTTATCATATGGAACAAGTATGTTTAAAACAGTGAACACGGCCCTGCTGGGCCTGGCAATGTCCATGGCGCTTACGCCATTGCAGGCTGCCGAAACCAAGAAAGTCGATGTGTTGCTGATCGGCGGCGGGATCATGAGTGCGACCCTGGGCGTCTGGCTCAATGAGCTGGAACCGGGCTGGACCATGGAAATGGTCGAGCGCCTCGACGCCGTAGCCGAAGAAAGCTCCAACGGCTGGAACAACGCCGGTACCGGTCACTCGGCCCTGGCCGAGTCCAACTACACCCCGTACGGCAAAGACGGCAAGATCGAAATCGCCAAGGCGATCGAGATCAACGAGGCCTTCCAGGTCACTCGTCAGTTCCTGGCCTGGCAGGTCAAGTCGGGCGTGTTGAAAAACCCGCACTCCTTCATCAACACCACCCCGCACATGAGCTTCATGTGGGGCGATGATAACGTCAAGTTCCTCAAGGAACGTTACGAGGCATTGCAACGCAGCCCGTTGTTCGCTGGCATGCAGTACAGCGAAGATCAGGCGCAGATCAAGCAGTGGGTTCCGCTGATGATGGAAGGGCGTGATCCCAACCAGAAAATCGCCGCTACCTGGACGCCGATCGGTACCGACGCGAACTGGGGTGAAGTCACTCGCCAATACGTCGCCGCCCTGCAGACCAAGCCTAACTTCACCCTGAAGCTGTCGAGCGAAGTCGAAGAAATCACCCGCAACAAAGACGGCGGCTGGCACGTCGAATACAAAAACCTGAAAGACGGCACCACCCACGGCACGGATGCGAAGTTCGTATTCGTCGGGGCCGGTGGCGGCGCGTTGAAGCTGCTGCAAAAGTCCGATATCCCTGAGGCACGCGACTACGCTGGCTTCCCGGTCGGTGGCTCGTTCCTGGTCACCGATAACCAGGACATCGCCATGCAACATATGGCCAAGGCTTACGGTATCGCGTCGACCGGTGCACCACCCATGTCCGTACCGCACCTGGACACCCGTGTGCTGGACGGCAAGCGTATGATCCTGTTCGGGCCATTCGCGACGTTCTCCACCAAGTTCCTCAAGCAAGGCTCCTATCTTGACCTGCTGTCGACCACCACGACCCATAACGTGTGGCCGATGACCCAGGTAGGCGTTGAGCAGTACCCGCTGATCGAGTACCTGGCAGGCCAGTTGATGATGTCGGATGACGACCGCTTCAACGCGCTCAAAGAGTACTTCCCCCACGCCAAGAAAGAAGACTGGCGCTTGTGGCAAGCCGGTCAGCGCGTGCAGATCATCAAGCGTGATCCTGAGAAAGGCGGTGTGTTGAAACTGGGTACCGAGGTCGTGTACTCCGAGGACCGCACTATCGCCGGCCTGCTGGGCGCCTCCCCGGGTGCCTCGACCGCGCCACCGATCATGATCGATGTGCTGGAAAAGGTCTTCAAGAAAGAAGTTGCGACGCCTGCCTGGCAGGAGAAGATGCGCCAGATCGTGCCGAGCTACGGTACCAAGCTCAATGGCTCGCCAGCGCGCATTCAGCAAGAGTGGGACTACACCGCTGAAGTCCTGCAACTTGCCAAGCCACCGGTGATCGACGCTGCTGCCTACCCGGCTGCCACTGCAACTCCGGCCGCACCGGCCAAGAAAGCTGAAAGCAACCCAGCGGCCGACATGGCGCTGTAAGCCGTATCGCCAGCGCCGGGTGCTGCATGCCTGGCGTTGGCGCATTTCCATACCCTCGATTAAATCCCCGCATTGATTGACCCCGGTCAAGCTCGCCGCTCGTCGCCGTCCTATGTTGACTCCATAGCCCTTATGGAGAAGCGACATGCACAAAGTCCTGATTGCCTACGACGGTTCCGAACCCTCGAAGCGTGCCTTGCAGTACGTCATCGATTTCAGCGCCTGTCTGGCGCGTCCCCTGGAAGTCCATGTGGTCAACGTGCAGAACGGTCCTGTGATCTACGGCGACTACATCACCGCAAACATGATCGAACAGATCAATGAGGGCCTGCTGGCAACGGCGCAACGCGTCCTCGAAGAAGCCGGGGCGCGGCTCAAAGCAGCCGACATTGCCTATGAACTGCATCCGGCCATCGGCAATGTGCCGGAGCAGATCGATGCGGCTGTTCGCCAATTACGCTGCGATACCATGGTCATGGGTACCCGCGGCCTGGGCAGTGTCGGCGGGCTGTTGCTGGGCTCGGTAGCCAACCGGGTGATTCATGAGGTTTCGGTGCCGGTACTGCTGATCAAGTAATCCTGAGACAGCCGGGGTTTTTCATTGGTAGCATTGGGCTATTAGCGATATTCGATCGCTCAGGAAGCCCGCATTCATGCTCAATAAACTGATCCCGGCGCTCATTATCGGCGTGAGCGCGCTGTTCAGCGCGCCCGCCGCCGTGGCCGCTGACATTCTGTTTCAGAATTACGCCTACGACGCGCCCTACGACAGCTTCAAGTCGGCCAAAGGCTATTACGACTGTTCCGAGCAGATGGGCATCAAGGCCCTGTGCCTGGATAACGTTGAGTTCATCGGCCACAAATTCAGCGCAGCGCTGACCTTTGTCAGTGACAAACTGAACATGGTTTCGCTGATCAGCATCTTCGACAAGGACCTGTACGCCCATACCCTCGACGAGCTGAGCAAGACCTACCGGCTCTCGGCCCTGAGCGATGCCAGCAACCAGCTGGACATGTTCAAGCTGGCGGCTTCGACCTCGGGCGCGGTGTATGCCAGTAAGTTCAAGGAATTCGAAGGCACGGCGATCAAGTCGGGCTCGCTGACCTATAGCTTTGTCGACATCGATCCGGCCACCGCCGACAAGAAGAAGAGCTACCGTGACATGGACGCGTTCTTTGCCGATGCGCCGGCCAACTTTCGTGCCGTGGAGCTATTGGTAATTGGCCTGACCAAGGAAACGCCGCTGCTGATCCGCTTCTCCTTCCCCAAGCTCGATGCCAACAAGGCCATCGAGATCCTCAAGAAGCGCTGATTCATACCACCGGTTTGGTCAGCAGGCGCAGGCCGCTGGCCACACTGCCTACAGCAGCGAAACAAGCGCCGATGCTCAGGGCCAGGACCGGCCCGTGCTCCCCGGAAATCCCGAAGCTCAAAGCCACCAGAGCAGCCCCCGTGGCCTGGCCGATCAGCCGCGCCGTGGCTACCGTGCCACTGGCACCGCTGGCGCGATGACGTGGCGCACTGGTCATGATGGCTTTCTGATTGGGTGCCTGGAAGAAACCGAAGCCCAGGCCGCAGAAGATCGTACGAATGCAGATGTCCAGGGCGCTGGGGTCTGTCGGCATCAGCGCCAGCGAGACCATGCCGCCACTGAGCATCGCCAGGCCGATACCGGCCAGCAGCCCGGCCGGATAACGGTCGGACAAACGCCCGGCCACAGGGGCGATCAGGGCCACCACTACTGACCAGGGCGTCATCAGGAAGCCGGTCTGCACCGGGTCGCGGCCCAATACGGTCTCAAAGAAAAACGGCAACGAGACGAACGCCAGGCCCTGGGTGGCGAACGAGCAGAACGCGGTCAGGGCGGACAAGGCAAACATCGGCCGTTTCAACAGATCCAGGGGGAACATCGGCGCCGGATGACCGACCTCGCGACGCAACATCATCGCCCCCGCGACGAGGAACACCGCCATGGCAATCAGCACACTGCTCAGCGAACCCAGTTGCGCCGCCTGGCTGAGGCCGAAGATCAGCGCGCCGAACGTGATGACATTGAGCACCGCCGTCAGGCGGTCGAAGGTCAGGGTTCCGGGCTTGGTCACGGGCAGCGAGTTCCAGCCGAATGCCAGAGCAAACAGGCCGATGGGCAGGTTGATCGCAAACAGCCACGGCCAGTTGGCCACTGACAGCACCAGGGAGGCAATGGTCGGCCCGGCAGCGAAAGAGGTGCCGACCACCAGGGCATTCATGCCCAGACCGCGACCGAGGCGTTCATGGGAAAAGATCGAACTGATCAGTGCTGCGTTCACGCTCATGATGGCGCTGGCGCCGATGCCTTGCAGCACCCGGGCGATGGTCAGGGTCGGCAGCGACCAGGCCAGGGTACACAGCAGCGACGAGACCACGAATAGCATCAGGCCGCCGAGATAGACCTTACGATGTCCGACAACTCCACCCAAAGCAGCAAAGGGCAACAGGGTTGCAACCGCCGCCAGTTGATAGGCGTTGATCACCCATACCGACGCGGCAGGGGAGGCGTTCAAGTCTGCGGCAATGGCCGGTAGCGCCGTATTGGCGATGGCGGTATCCAGGGTGGCGAGGGCGATGGATAACAGAATCGCCACCATCCCGCGAAATTCGCGTGGGGTGAGTTTCTGCGAGGCAAGAGGGGTTTGTGAGGCGGGTTCAGCCATGACCGACAACACTCCGGGGCACGTAACGCGGGCAGTGGCCTGCAAAGGCAGGCGGCAGAGCGATCGTGCCGGTTCGTGTGGGGGGATGCAATCTCCGATGCCGGATATATTTGTCGTTGGAGCCGGGCTTGCCCGCGAATACGGATTTTCAGCTGCAGAGAATGCAGCGAATGTGCTGGCCCCTTCGCGGATGAATCCGCTCCCACAGACATCGATGATATTCACGCGCTACTGTGCGAATTCATTCGCGAAAGCTTTATTTCGGACGCCGCCAATGTGCTGGATGTACTGGCCCCTTCGCGGATGAATCCGCTCCCACAGAACCGACGATATTCACGCGCTACTGTGGGAGCGAATTCATTCGCGAAAGGGGCCGTGAGGTCGACGCATTGTTGCCGCCGGGACTACCGCCTTCGCGAATGAATTCGCTCCCACTCTGCCAAGTGTGGGCTGCGTGGGAGTTCCAGCAGTCAACTATCCCGATGCGCCCCGGTCACCGGCAGGCGACTGCCCAACCGATAACGCGAGGAGGGGTGCAGCAGGCGCACGTAGGTCACCACCTTGCCGCTGTTCCAGGTGCGGCGCAGCAGGACGAGGCAGGGTTCGTGGCTGTCGATCTGCAACTGCCGGCTTTCTTCGCCATTGGGGTGGCTGGCCTCGACGATATGTTCCATTTCATCCGGGCGGATGACTTGCAGCAGGTACTTGGCGGCCTGCAGTTGGTCGCCGAAGGACTGGGCGAGAAAGTCCGGGACCAGTTCCGGATTGACGTAGCGGTCTTCCAGTTGCACCGGCACATCTTCTTCGTAATGCACGCACAAGAGGTGAAACACCGAGGCACCGGTGGGCAGGGCCAGAGCAGCGGCGATGGGCATGGACGCCGACTCCCGGCCCAGGTGCAGCACCTGGCAGTTGTAGCGATGACCCCGGGCGAGGATTTCATCGGCGATATTGGTGATGCGCAGCAGGTTGGACTGCGGCTTGCTCGCGGCGACAAAGGTGCCGACCCCCGCCACCCGCACCAGTTGGCCTTCATCGGTCAGCTCACGCAGCGCGCGGTTGACGGTCATGCGCGACATGCCCAGTTCCTGCACCAGACGGTTTTCCGAGGGGATCAGGTCGCCCGGCTTCCATTCGCCACGGCCCAGCTTGTCTTGCACAAAGTCCTTGGCGCGCCGGTACAGGGCTTGCGGTACGGGTTTGTTCAGGCCGGGCGGGCTGCTCATGTCAGGCTCGCCTCGGGGGCGTCGGTCCAGAACGCATTGCGATCCAGGTAGTTCTGCAGGAACTGCTGCAAGCGGGGGTGCTCGTTGTTGTGGAAGATCGCCTGGGGCGTGCCACGGGCGACGATCTGGCCCTGATCGAGAAACACCACTGAATCTGCGACCTGGGCGGCAAAGCCCATTTCGTGGGTGACCACGACCATGGTCATGCCTTCCCTGGCCAGGGTCTTCATGACTTGCAGCACTTCGCCGACCAGTTCCGGGTCCAGGGCCGAGGTGGGTTCGTCGAACAGCATGATGTGCGGTTCCATGGCCAGGGCGCGGGCAATGGCCACGCGCTGTTGCTGGCCGCCGGACATCTGCGCCGGATAAGACGCCGCCTTGTGCGCCAGGCCGACCTTGTCCAGCATCGCCATGCCCTTCGCCGTGGCCTCGGCGGCAGGCAGCTTGCGCACCCGGCGCAGGGCCTCGCAGACATTGCCCAGGGCGGTCATGTGCGGCCACAGGTTGAACTGCTGGAAGACCATGCCGACGTTGCGCCGCACCTGATTGATCCGCGATTGCGGCGCGCGCTTGCGGGCTTTGCCCGCGTCCGGCAGCCAACCCAGCAGCTGGCCTTCGATGAGGATCTCGCCTTCGTCGTACTCTTCGAGAAAGGCCATGCTGCGCAGCAAAGTGGATTTGCCCGAGCCGGACGGGCCGATCAGGCACATCACTTCACCCGGATGCACCTCAAGATCGATGCCCTTGAGCACGCGCACGGTGCCGAAGCTTTTACCGACCTGGTTCAGCGTCAGCATGGGCGCACGGTCAGCGGGAAGTTGCTCGCCAGTTTTCATCGTTTCACCTTGTTGCGCGGCGGTGCGCGCAGGCACCGGCCGGGAAATGGTTTGGATACTGTTCATGTCAGTGCGCCTGCCGGTTCATGAAGCGGCCGACGCGCTTTTCCAGGAACATGCCCAGCCGCGAGCACGCCTCGACCAGCAGCAGGTAACCGACGCACAGGGCCAGCAGGGTTTCGACGAAGGCAAAGGTCTCCGAGCCGATGCCGGTCATGACCATGGTCAGTTCCGGGATGGTAATGATCGACAGCACGGCGGTCTCCTTGCACAGCACCGTGACCATATTGACCAGCGCGGGCAGGATCAGCACCAGCATCTGCGGCACCTGGATGCGCAGAATCGCCTGCATCGGCGTGATGCCCAGGCATTGCGCCGCTTCCAGCTGGCCACGGGGGATTGACTCGAAGCCGCCGCGGAAGATCTCGGCGAAATACACGCTGCCATACACGCCCAGGCCGAGGATCCCGGCCGGGATCGGCTCCAGGCTCAGGCCGAAGGCCGGGCCGCCGTAGTAGAGCAAAAACAGCTGGACCAGAAACGGCGTGCTGCGGATCACCTCGATGAACACCCGCAACGGCGCGCGGATAAAGCTGTTGCCGAAGAATTGGGCGACGGCGATCAGCATGCCCAGCGCCAGGCCCAGAGCCACGCCGCTGCTCCAGGTGCCGAGGGTGACGAGAAAGCCCGAGCCGATATCGCCAAGGTGGTCGGTGATGATTTTCGGGTCGAAGATCATGCGCTTTTCTCCTTCATGCGCCGTTCCAGCACACCGCCGAAGAAGGCCAGCGGGATATTGATCAGGCAGTAGAAGCCCGCCAGCATCAGGTAATCCTGCACGAACATGTAATCACTGGCCGCCAGGTTCTGCGCTGTGCGGGTCAGGTCGGCCAGGCCCACCACCGACACCAGGGACGAGGCCTTGATCAGCAGGATCATTTCATTGATCAGCGCGGGCAGGGTCAGGCGCACGGCCTGGGGCACACGGATACGCAGCAGCATCTGCCCGGCGCTCAGGCCCAGCAGGCCGGCCGCTTCCAGTTGCCCGCCGGGAATGGCGAGGAAGCCGCCACGCATGATCTCGGCGATATAGGCCCCGGCCGCCAGGGACAGGCCGGTGATGGCCGCCACTTCCGGGGACACGTTGGGCAGACCGATACGCGGCAGGAAGTAGTAGATCAACAGCAGTTGCACCAGCAGCGGAATGCCGCGGAACACAAAAATGTAGGCCCCGCCCAGACGCCTGAGCAGTGGCGAAGGCGACAGCCGCAGGCTGCCCACCAGTATGCCGATGACAAAACCGAACGCCAGGGCCGCCACCGAGACCTTGAGGGTCACCAGCAAGGCGTCGACCAACAGCGGCAGGTTTTGCAGCAGCAAAGGCCAATCGAACATGGGGTTACTCCAGCATCGACCGGCAGCGGCCCTGGGCAGGGCGCTGTCGATCGAGGGTCAAGGCAGGCTTACCAGGTCGGGGTGAAGTCAGCTTTCGGCACTTCCATTTCGGCGCCCAGGTATTTCTTCTGCAGGGCGGCGAGGCGGCCGTCGGCGTGCATTTTCAGCATGGCGGCGTCCAGGGCGGCGATCAGGCTGTCGGCATCGGCGTCCTTGCGGCCCAGGTAGGCGAAGTAGGATTTCTTGCCGAATGGCGGCTCGACCACGCGGTACAGGTTGCTCTTCTGGCTGGCGACGAAGGAGATGTTCGGCAGCGAGTTGGCCACGGCGACGATGCGCTTGGCGGCGAGGTCTGCATAGGCCTGGTTGTTGTCGACGTATTCCTTGATGGTGACTTCTTTAGGCAGGGTCTTGGCGAAGGCTTTGAGCTCTTCCAGTTGCGCCGAGCCTTTGCCGGCGCCGACGGTCTTGCCGGAGATGTCTTCAGGCTTCTTGATGCTGTCGTCCTTGGCGCCGACCATCAGCGAGACGGTGGCTTCGGCCACCGGCAGGACGAAGTGGTAGCGCTCCTGACGCGCCTTGGTTTCGATGATCGGGCCGGCTACGACGTCGAACTTCTTCGCTTCCAGGCCCGGCAGCACGCTGGGCCATGGCAGGTCGAGGAACTTGATCTTGACCCCCAGTTCCTTGCCCAGCTGCTCGAACAGCTCGGCGTTCAAGCCCTTCTGCTTGCCGCCCTCGAGGTAGTCGAACGGGGCGAACTGCATTTCAGTGCCCACCACCAGCTCACCGGCTTTCTTCACATCGGCCAACTGATCGGCGTGGGCCGCCAAGGGCAGGATCGCCATGGCCACGGCGATACTCAGGCTTTTGACAGCTTTGGTACTGAACAGGGAATCGAGTTGCATATGCGGTAACTCCTTCGTCTCAGTGAGGCTCAAATTATGTGGGGTCGTGCCTGTTGCAGCTGGATCTGGCTCGCAGGGATTCACCTGGCGGGTGATGTGAAGCAGTTAGCGTGCCATACCGGTATATACAAGCTGTGCTTTTGCCATCAACCGAGGATTTTCCCCGGATTGAGAATACCCTTGGGGTCGAAGCTGGCCTTGAGCTGGCGCATCACCTCCAGGGCCTGGGCGCTGACCGAATGGTGCAGGAACTCGCGCTTGAGCAGACCGATGCCGTGTTCGGCCGAGACCGCGCCGCCCAGTTCGCCCACGGCGGTATAGACCAGTTCTTCGATTTCCAGAACCGGCGCCGGTTGCGGCAGGCTGTTGCAGTCCACGGTCAGGTGCAGATTGCTGTCACCGATGTGACCGAAATACACACTGTGGTTGCCCGGCCAGCGTTGATCCAGGCGCTGGCGACACAGCTGCGCAAAGTCGCCGATCTGGCCGATGGGCAGGCTGATATCGAAGTTCAGCGGCGCCAGGCGCACGGGGAACTCACCGGTGGCTTCGCGGATTTTCCACAGTGAACGGGCCTGGCTATGGGAGGCGGCGAGGATGGCGTCGGCCACTTCCCCGGCCTGCATGGCGGCTTCCAGGGTCTGCTCCAGCGCCTGGCGATCCCCCGCGCACTCGAACAGCACATACAGCGGATAGTCATCGGGCATCGGGGCGACGGGAGTTTCCAGCCAGGACACGCCCATGCGGCAGAAGTCCTGCCACATCAGTTCATAGGCCTGGGGTGTGCCGACGTCGCGCTGCACTCGACGCAGCAGGCTTACGGCACTGGCGTAATCGGGCAGGGCGCAGAGCAGGGTGGTGGTTTCGCCGGGTTGCGGTGCGAGCTTCAAAACGGCGCGGGTAATCACGCCAAGGGTGCCTTCACTGCCGATGAAGCACTGTTTCAGGTCATAACCGCAGTTGTTCTTGATCATCTTGTTCATCAGGTTCAACACGCGGCCATCGGCCAGGACCACTTCCAGACCCAGTACCAGTTCGCGGGTCATGCCATAGCGGATCACCGAGTTGCCCCCGGCGTTGGTGGCGATATTGCCGCCGATCTGGCAGGAACCCCGGGCGCCCAGGTCCAGAGGGAAAAGAAATCCCGCCTCCTGTGCGGCCTGCTGGATCTCTTGCAGGGTGGTACCGGCCCAGACACTGATGGTCGCAGCGGCGGTGTCGATTTCCTCGATACCGCGCAGACGCTCCAGGGACAGGGCGATATCTGCAGTGGTCGCAATCGCGCCCCCGGCCAGGCCGGTCATGCCGCCTTGCGGCACCACCGATTGCCCGGCGTCGTTGCAGATACGCAGGGCGATGCTGACTTGTTCGGTGTTACGAGGCAGCAACAGGGCGGCTGGGCAGGCGGGGGCGTGGCCGGTCCAGTCGCTGTAATGCCGTTGGCCGATGGCCTCGCCGGTCAACACCTGGGCGTCACCCAGGGCTGCGCGCAAGAAGTCGAGGGTCTGCTGCAAATCGCTCATCGGTTCAGCTCACGGTCAAAGAAGTGGAAAAGTCGGCACGCAGGGCATCCAGTTGCGGCTGGCCCAGCAAGGACAACGCCAGGCGCAGCTCGTTACTCAGCAGGTCCAGGGCATGCCCGGCCCCGGCCTCGCCGCCGACGGCGACGCCATACAGGGTCGCCCGGCCGAGCAGCACGCCATCGGCACCCAGTGCACAGGCCTTGAGGATATCCGTACCGCGGCGGATACCGCCATCCAAAAGCAGGCTGAGCTTGCCCTTGGCCACTGCAGCGATCGCGGGCAGGCAGTCGACAGTGGCCGGGGCGCCATCGAGCTGACGGCCGCCATGGTTGCTGATCACGATGCCATCGAGACCGAGGCCTACGGCCTTTTCCGCGTCCGCCGGGTGCAGCACGCCCTTGAGCAACAGCTTGTGCGGCCAGCGCTGACGCAGGCGTGCCAGTGCATCCCAATCCAGCGCGGTATCCATCTGTGCACCAATAAAGTGCGCGGCGCCCGCGGCGTTGCGTTGATCGTGCGGCAGGTAGCGTTCGACATTAGCCACTCCCGGCATGCCACGAGGCCATAGCGCCTGGCGCAACCAACGCGGGTGACGCAGCACATCGAGCTTGTTGCGCAGGCTCAACTGCCGTGGGCGAACAAAGTTGCGTTTGTCCCACTCGCGATTGCCCAGCAATACCGCATCACTGGTCAGCAGCAGTGTCGTGCAGCCCACGGCGCCAGCCCGTAGCAACAGGTCTTCCTGAACCTTGGGGTCGCGCAGGCAATACAGCTGGAACCACAGATTGACGTCGGGCACGGCGGCGACCACTTGCTCCAGGGAACTGGTGGACACCGTGCTCAAGGTAAACGGCAAACCACGCGCGGTGGCGGCCCGGGCCAGATGCAGGTCGGCATCACGATAGAGCATGGCGTTGTAGCCGGTGGGGCCGATGGCCATGGGCAGCGGCAGATCCTGACCGAGCACCGTGCGCCCGGTATCCGCGCCGGTACAGGGCACCAGGGTGAGCGGCAGCAGGCGGATATCGGCAAAGGCCTGCTGGTTGCGCTTGAGGGTGATTTCTTCTTCGGCGCCACCGGCCAGGTACTCCCAGGCGAAATTCGGCAACCGCCGCTGCGCCATCGCCGCCAGTTCAGCGATGCTGTGGGCGCGGCGGAAGTCGGGGCCAGGGTGATAGCGGCGCATTGAGTATCCTTGAGTGGATTGGATTGAAATTCTGCGGTGTCTCTGTCACCGCGCTGTTACTAACAAACACCGCACAGTGTGGGAGCGAATTCATTCGCGAAGAGGCCAGGGCAGTCGATGCATTTTCTTCGTCTGAAATACCGCTTTCGCGAATGAATTCGCTCCCACAAAATCCCATTCCATATCATGAGGTTGAGCGGTGTTTGATAAGCATGAGCTTGTTCAGACATCTCGTCCCCAGCAAGCGGCATGCCGTAAAACAAGGCGGCACAGGAAATGCTTGTGCCTGTATATACCACCTGCTTCAACCATTCAGGAGTCAGCATGATCGCCAGCGCAAATCTGCCCTTGATTGACATGACCGGTGTCCGGGACGGTGATCCGGCCAGCATCCAGCGAGTCGGCGAAGCCATTCGCCGCGCCTGCTGCGAGACCGGCTTCTTTTATATCGTCAATCACGGCGTGCCCCAGGCGGTGATAGACCGCGCCATGGCGGCGGCCAGGACCTTCTTTGCCCATCCGGTGGAGACCAAGCGCCAGGTTGCAGTGAACAAGCGCCATCGCGGCTGGCACGCCCTGGGCGGTGCGCTGATGTATGAGGCAACCAAGCCCGATTACAAGGAATTTTTCAGCATGGGCCTGGAGTTGCCCGAAGACGATCCGGCCGTGTTGGCGGGGGAAGCGTTGCGCGGGCCGAACCAGTGGCCGGACTTCATGCCCGAACTGCGCGAAGCCCTGGACCTGTACTACGCCGAAATCGCCAAGGCCGGTGCTGACCTGTTGCAGGCAGTGGCAGCGGGGTTGGGTATCGAGCAGGATTTCTTTGTCGGCAAATACACCAAGCGCCTGCAACGTACGCAGATGGTCTATTACCCGCCGCATCCGCCGACTGCCGAGGCGGACCAGTTCGGCGTCGCGCCCCATACTGACTACGGCTGTATCACCTTGCTCTATCAGGACAACAGCGGCGGTTTGCAGGTTCGGGAACTGGCCAGTAACAACTGGATCGATGCGACGCCCATTCCCGGCAGCCTGGTAGTCAATGTCGGCGACCTGCTGGCGCGTTGGTCCAACGATCGTTTCCGCTCGACCTTGCACCGGGTGATCAATAAATCCGGGCATGAGCGTTATTCCATCGCGACCTTTTATGATCCGACTTATGATGCGGTTGTTGATCCCTGTGATCTGGGTATTGATGCGGCCGCGAGCCACTATTCGGCCGTATCAGCGGGGGATTACATACTCAAACGGATAGATGATTCTATGGCTTATCGTAAAAAAGCCTAGGTAACTAGGGGCTCGCAATGCGAGCCCTGGCAGGCTTAATGGGTTTTGCGAATATTCATGGCCTTGTTACTGGTACGCCGCGCCCGTCGCTGATTGAACTTCAGGATGAGTTTGGTCACTGCACTGCCTTCATGGGGGTCGCCGAAGTGAAAGATTGCCGTGGCTCTCTTTATATCCGGGCTGCAAGGCTGGTTGGCGTGCAACGAGCGATAGCCCCAGAAGATATACAAGTTGCCCGGCTTAAGCTGTAGTTGTTGCGGAATGAGCAGTTTGTGTTTAATCGCGAAGTTGATCAGCTTGCGACTGAGTGCGTTCTGCAACAGCATTTTTTCGATCAAGTTGATCAACACCTGGCTTCGCGTCTTTCTTATATTGGGAAAGACCATCAGGTCGCCGCGTTGCTCGCCTTCTGAAGGGATAATGACCGGGATCAATAAGGTGACCAGGCTGGCATCATAGTGAAAGCAGCCAGACTCCCGTTCGCCTTGGTTGCCTTGCACGCATCTCAATACGGGCCAGATCGTATCGCTGGTCGGCTTCCTGCCTGCTGCATGCTCATAAAGCCCGGACAGCATCTGCGCCAGGCTGGGGTTGTCCCAGAGCGTTGCCAGAAGGCTTTTGTTCAGCAGTTCCTTGCCATGCAGGGCAAAATACTCCCCTTGAAATCGCAGTGCACAGGTATTGGCAAAAGTCACCAGCTCATTCAGCTCATGGGGTGTAATGACATTTTCCAGGCAGGCAAAGCCAAACGTATCGATATGCTGGATTATTTTATTCAGCTCGCTCTTGTCGGCGGTGGTACAGAAAGGTCTGTCGGAGAGTCCGCTGCCTTGCTGTAGTTCGATTGCTTGAGAATTGACTGCCAAGTCTTCCATGTCTCGAACCTCATAAGTGGGTGGTAAACCATCAAGGGAATGAGTGGGAATATTGTCCAAAGCGTTGTTGAAAGGATATAGGGTGTCAATCGGTAGTGACCAAAATAAACATTATTAGACGAACGGGCGCAGGTATTGTTTCAGCTATGAGAAATTCGGTATTTCTCTATTGGGAAGATAAAGCAGGATTCTTTTCTGGCGTCAAAAAAATATAACCAGGCGCACTTCATCAACAGCGTCGGCGCTGGAAGTGGGTGGACGGTTATCAAGGGTCTCGTTTATTTAATTGGGCTGCCTTGGTGAATTCATCGAGGGAGTTGCTTCGCCAGTTTCTGGGGTCATTGATATAATGGTTGAGCATCCAGAATATACTCGCTGCCTGTTCATCTTCTGCTCTTTCGGCGATTTCCATGCCCATATGACGCAGCACCTGTGCAGTGCTCATGCATTCATAGCTGGGTCTGCCCAGAATAAACCTGAGGTCATTCGTCAGTTCCATCTCCGGGGATTTCATGATGGTGTTTTTCAGCTCCTCCAGCGTGGAGGGGTTAAACGAATTAACGTCCTCTTTCAGAATCCTTTCAATGAGCTCCCTGGGAAATAATACATACTTCATTTCTTCTCCCGGTAACCTGTACGTCTAATGGTTATTTTATATCTGAAACCGGATGTCGGTGGTGAGTTCAGCGCCTGAAAGGTCGTTCGTCAGATTGAGCGATGCGCGCTTGAGCGCAGGGGATGATTTATTATCTGGTATTCAAGTCGACGCCTTTGGTGCTGCGAATCGGCAGCCGGGGGGGCTGGCTAAGGGTGCCAGCGATACAAAAGGCTTTCTTCTCGATGGATTGCGCTGTTGATCCCGACGAGCACATAAACGATGTCGATGCCCGCCCTGTGCACCCTGGCCAGGTAGTCGGCGCGAGGCAGCCGAAGGCCCTGTTCATAGTGCCCCTGGGCATTGGTTTTAACGCCACCTATTTCCGCAAGCGCTCTCTGGGACAGACCGAGCCTGCATCGTTCGGACCTCAATCGAGCACCAAGCGTAGCCATGATCGATTTTACCTGTGCCGGTTTTATTCGAGAGCGGTAAGTGTAAATAAAGCGGGGCG
Organism: Pseudomonas sp. Pseusp88; assembly: GCF_047303955.1. Classification (NCBI taxonomy): domain Bacteria; kingdom Pseudomonadati; phylum Pseudomonadota; class Gammaproteobacteria; order Pseudomonadales; family Pseudomonadaceae; genus Pseudomonas; species Pseudomonas sp. Pseusp88. The sequence continues at coordinate 17,874 of NZ_JBGLYM010000054.1, forward strand.
GTGCTGGCTTTGGAAAGGCTGCACCACGGGCATATCGACTATATATCAATTTGACATCTATGACGAAGATGGTCAACTGAATCCGGTAGGTCTGCACGCGTTCAGTCTTCACCCGGGAGGCTCGACGTTAGTTTTTGCTGAGTTTTCAAAAAAAACGGGCTGTTAGTTTCCAACGGCTTCTGTGGTATGGGCGCGAGTTGCATTGCAGAGGGCGGGGGTAGCCTTGGCGTTACATTAAATGGATGTGTACTTTGGATCCAATGCTCTCAGGGCTGGCATCTTAAGTTGCTCGGGTTAAGTCATGCGCCCATAAAAAAGGGGAAGCCAACTCCTGTTGGTTTCCCCTTTTCGCTCGACAAGTGCTGCTTAGATCACCTGGATGATCGCCTTGGTCACTGCATCGATATTGCTGTTGTTCAGCGCTGCTACGCAAATACGGCCGGTGTCGAGGGCGTAGATACCGAACTCGTCACGCAGGCGATGGACCTGAGCGGTGGTCAGGCCGGAGTAGGAGAACATGCCGCACTGACGGCCGACGAAGCTGAAGTCCTGGCCTTTCGGGTTACCCGCCAGGCGTTCGACCATGGCTTCGCGCATGGCCTTGATGCGGGTACGCATCTCGCCCAGCTCGGCTTCCCAGGTGGCGCGCAGTTCCGGGTTGTTGAGCACCGCAGCTACGATGGTTGCACCGTGGGTCGGCGGGTTGGAGTAGTTGGTACGGATCACGCGCTTGACCTGGGACAGCACGCGGCCGGTCTCTTCTTTCGAAGCGGTGATGATCGACAGGGCGCCGACACGTTCGCCGTACAGCGAGAAGGATTTGGAGAACGAGCTGGAGGCGAAGAAGGTCAGGCCCGAGTCGGCGAACAGGCGCACGGCGGCGGCGTCTTCGTCGATGCCGTCACCGAAGCCCTGGTAGGCCATGTCGAGGAAGGGTACGTGGCCCTTGGCCTTGACCACTTCCAGGACTTTTTTCCAGTCGTCGGCGGTCAGGTCGACGCCGGTGGGATTATGGCAGCAGGCGTGCAGCACGACGATGGAGCCGTCCGGCAGGTTCTGCAGGTCGGCGAGCATGCCGGCGCGGTCCACGTCGTGGCTCGCGGCATCGTAGTAGCGGTAGTTCTGCACCGGGAAACCGGCGGTTTCGAACAGCGCGCGGTGGTTTTCCCAGCTTGGGTCGCTGATGGCAACAACGGCGTTCGGGCGCAATTGCTTGAGGAAGTCGGCACCGATTTTCAGTGCGCCAGTACCGCCTACAGCCTGGGTGGTCAGCACGCGACCGGCAGCGATCAGCGGCGAATCAGCGCCCAGAAGCAGCTTTTGCACAGCCAGATCGTAGGCGGCGATGCCGTCGATCGGCAGGTAGCCACGGGGTGCGTGTTGAGCGACGCGAATATTCTCGGCTTCGGCAACGGCGCGCAGCAGCGGGATTTTCCCGGCTTCGTCACAGTAAACGCCAACGCCAAGGTTGACCTTGGTTGTTCGGGTGTCAGCGTTGAATGCTTCGTTAAGGCCAAGGATAGGATCGCGAGGTGCCATTTCGACAGCGGAGAACAGGCTCATTTTGCGGCGGCTCTGAATGGAGGAGTGGAGGGGGTGCAACGCTCCGGCCGAATGCACTAGAGCGGTGCGCAAACGGGGACCTAGTATAGAGAGCATCGGCGGTGGGGGCGACAGGGCAGGGAGCGTTTTTTCCGGGTTTTTCCGTTTATTTGTCGATCACTGGGCAGATTGCGCCACAGCTTTCGATCAACGGGTGCAATGCGTCGCTTGAAAGGTGAACATGACGGCACCATTTGTAGTCCACCGCACTCCCATCTTGTAAGCCTGCTCCCCATGAAGAGCTGAGGCGACGGAGTGGTCATCTCGTTTTCCTACGCCCTTTGCAGGGGGTTGCGGAGACGAAAAAAGAGGTTCGTTATGTCCGAGTTTCAACTGGTAACCCGATTTCAGCCAGCCGGTGATCAGCCGGAAGCCATTCGCCTGATGGTCGAGGGGATCGAGGCAGGGTTGTCGCACCAGACCCTGCTCGGTGTGACCGGCTCGGGCAAGACCTTCAGCATTGCCAACGTTATCGCCCAGGTACAGCGCCCCACTCTGGTACTGGCGCCGAACAAGACCCTGGCCGCGCAGTTGTATGGCGAGTTCAAGGCGTTTTTCCCCAACAACGCCGTCGAGTACTTTGTCTCTTATTACGACTATTACCAGCCCGAAGCCTATGTGCCGTCCTCGGACACCTTCATCGAGAAGGATGCCTCGATCAACGACCATATCGAGCAGATGCGCCTGTCGGCGACCAAGGCGCTGCTGGAGCGCAAGGACGCCATTATCGTCACCACGGTGTCGTGCATCTATGGTCTGGGCAGCCCCGAGACCTATCTGAAGATGGTCCTGCACGTGGATCGCGGCGACAAGCTCGATCAGCGCGCCTTGCTGCGGCGCCTGGCGGACCTGCAGTACACCCGCAACGACATGGACTTCGCCCGGGCGACCTTTCGGGTGCGTGGCGATGTCATCGATATCTACCCGGCGGAATCGGACCTGGAAGCGATCCGTATCGAGTTGTTCGACGACGAAGTGGAAAGCCTCTCGGCCTTCGACCCCCTGACAGGCGAAGTCATCCGCAAACTGCCGCGCTTTACCTTCTACCCCAAGAGCCACTACGTGACGCCGCGGGAAACCCTGCTCGACGCCATGGAAGGGATCAAGGTCGAGTTGCAGGAGCGCCTGGAGTACCTGCGCGGGCAGAACAAACTGGTCGAGGCCCAGCGACTGGAGCAGCGCACCCGTTTCGATCTGGAAATGATCCTCGAACTGGGTTACTGCAACGGTATCGAAAACTACTCGCGCTATCTGTCCGGACGCCCAGCCGGGGCGCCGCCGCCGACGCTCTACGACTACTTGCCGCCTGATGCATTGCTGGTCATCGACGAATCCCACGTCAGCGTGCCTCAGGTTGGCGCCATGTATAAGGGCGACCGCTCGCGCAAGGAGACGCTGGTGGAGTACGGTTTTCGCCTGCCTTCGGCATTGGATAACCGGCCCATGCGCTTTGATGAGTGGGAGTCGGTCAGCCCCCAGACCATTTTCGTCTCCGCGACCCCTGGCAACTACGAGGCTGAACATGCCGGGCGCACGGTGGAGCAGGTGGTACGGCCTACCGGCCTGGTCGATCCGCAGATCGAGATCCGCCCGGCCCTGACCCAGGTTGATGATCTGCTGTCGGAGATCCGCAAGCGCGTGGCTCTGGAAGAGCGCGTATTAGTCACCACCCTGACCAAACGCATGTCCGAAGACCTCACCGATTACCTGGCCGACCACGACGTGCGTGTGCGCTACCTGCACTCGGACATTGATACCGTGGAACGGGTGGAAATCATCCGCGACCTGCGTCTGGGTACCTTCGATGTGCTGGTGGGGATCAACCTGTTGCGTGAAGGTCTGGACATGCCCGAGGTGTCCCTGGTGGCGATTCTCGATGCCGACAAGGAAGGCTTCCTGCGTTCCGAGCGCTCGCTGATCCAGACCATCGGCCGCGCGGCGCGTAACCTCAATGGTCGGGCGATTCTGTATGCCGACCGCATCACTGGCTCCATGGAACGGGCGATTGGCGAAACCGAACGGCGCCGTGACAAACAGATCGCCTTTAACACCGCCAACGGCATTATTCCCAAAGGCGTGTTCAAGGACGTCGCCGATATCATGGAAGGCGCCACCGTTCCAGGCTCCAACAGCCGCAAGCGCAAAGGCATGGCCAAGGCCGCCGAGGAGCAGGCGCGCTACGAAAACGAACTGCGCTCACCGAGCGAGATCACCAAGCGTATCCGCCAGCTGGAAGAGAAAATGTACCAGTTGGCCCGGGACCTGGAGTTCGAAGCAGCGGCCCAGACCAGGGACGAGATCAGCAAATTGCGCGAGCGGTTGCTTACGGTCTAGGTGGCCTGGGTGAGAGTGAGTTGTGGGAGATGCTATGTTTGCTGTAAAGCCAGAGTAGCCCCTTCGCGGATGAATCCGCTCCCACAGATCCGACGATATTCACGCGCTTCTGTGGGAGCGAATTCATTCGCGAAAGCTTTATTCCGGCCGCCGCCAATGTGTTGGATGTACTGGCCCCTTCGCGGATGAATCCGCTCCCACACAACCGACGATATGCACACGCTACGGTGGGAGCGAATTCATTCGCGAAAGCT
>NZ_JBGLYM010000055.1:0-21852 GCF_047303955.1 Pseudomonas sp. Pseusp88
AACCACAAAACTGTGGGAGCCCAGTCACCCTGGAACAGGGGTAACCCAAAACCTGTGGGAGCGGATTCATCCGCGAAAGGGCCGGGACAGACAATGCATGTTCAGCGCCTGAAACACCGCTTTCGCGAATGAATTCGCTCCCACAGGATCCCAGACAACACGGAAAAAAGGCACAACCACAAAACTGTGGGAGCCCAGTCACCCTGGAACAGGGGTAACCCAAAACCTGTGGGAGCGGATTCATCCGCGAAGGGGCCGGCACAATCGACGCATCTTTGTCGTTTGAACTACCGCCTTCGCGGATGAATCCGCTCCCACTCAACTCGCTTCCATAGGGTGGGAGTCAGCCTCCTCCCCCTCGATCAATCAAGCCTGGCTGAACTTCGCTTCCAGCGCGCAGACACCGGCGAAGTGTTTGTAGCCGCTGTGGCCCATGACATTGAACACGGCGGCCTTGTCCCACCAGTCGAAATTGTCTTCGATATGGTCGGCACCGCCGTGCAGGGCCAGGGTCAGGCTGTAGCTGCCAGGGCCGACGTTGAAGGCCGGGATTTCTACGGTCACAGTCTGTTCGACGCCGGCATTGACGCCCAGGTCGCGCATTTCGCCGCGCAGCCAGGTGTTGGTGCCGAAGATGTCGTAGCCGGTGCGGTCCTTGAACATGAAGCCCAGGGACAGATCGTAGATCGGCTGGTTAGCCTTGATTTTCAGGGTCAGGGTCAGCGGCGCGCCGACTTCGAGCATGTGCGCGGCCTTGCCGTTGCTGCTGATGGTCAGTTCTTCGATGCGTGCCTTGCCGTTGCCGGAGCGCCCGGCATACGGCGCGTTGACCGCCTGGGCCTGCAGGTTGCCTTCTTCTTTGCGCGCGATCAGCGAGTTGTAGAAGTCCAGTACGTCATCGGGTTTGCCGTCCATGAGCATCTTGTGATCGCCCAGCAGGATGGCGCGATCGCACAGGCTCTTGATCGCGCCCGGGTCGTGGGAGACGAACAGCAAGGTGGTGCCCTGCTCGCGGAAATCACGGATACGCGCGAACGACTTGTGCTGGAAGTAGGCATCGCCCACGGCCAGGGCTTCGTCGACAATCAGCACTTCCGGGCGCACGGCGGTGGCCACGCTGAAAGCCAGGCGCACGAACATGCCTGAGGAATAGGTGCGTACCGGCATGTCGAAGTAATGGCCGATCTCGGCAAAGGCTTCGATCTCGGGCATCAGCGCAACGATTTCTTCGCGCTCAAGGCCCTGCATGCGCCCGGCCAGGGCGACGTTCTGGCGTCCGGTGAATTCCGGGTGAAAGCCCATGCCCAGTTCCAGCAGCGCGGCGATGCGCCCGGTGGTGGTGATGGTGCCTTCAGTCGGCATGGCGGTGCCGGTAATCAGCTTGAGCAGGGTACTTTTACCGGCGCCGTTGACGCCGATGATGCCCACGGACTCGCCCTGCCCGACCTTGAAGCTGACGTCACGGATGATCCAGTTCTGATCGCGTTTGCACAGCCCGAGCCAGGTGCCCAGTGCGTGCCAGCGGCCTTTGAGTTTCGGATAGGCCTTCCCTACCTGGTCAACGAGAATAGTCATGTCAGATCTGATCGAGTAGGTCGTTGTAGCTGCGCTTGTACAACAGCACGGCCAGGAAGAAGACGATAACGCCGAACACCAGCGGGTAAACCAGCTGCATGCGCGAGATCGGCTCGCCCAAGAGGATTTTCTGCGCGTTGAGCACCAGGGAGAACACCGGGTTCCACGACAGCAGGCGCGCCACCGACTCAGAGAGAATGCTCAGCGGGTAGACGATGGGCGTGGCCCAGAACAGTGCCTGGAAGAACACGTCGGTCAACTGGCCGATGTCACGGAAGAACACGTTCAGGGTGGCCAGCAGCGCGCCGACAGCAATGCCCAGTACCACAGTGATGGCCAGCAGCGGGAAGATCAGCAGCGTACCCATCGACACCGGATAGCCCGACACCAGCATGAAGCCCAGTACCAGGACCAGCAGCATCACGGTGTTGAGCAGCGCCACGGCGATGACCGGGATAAACAGGATGAACTTGGGGAAGTTGGACTTCTTGATCAGGTTGGCGTGTTCCAGGAACACCCCTTTGCCGCGCTGAACCAGCTCCAGCAGCAGGTTCCAGGTAATCAGGCCGGCGCACAGGTAGATACTGTAGGCGTACTGGTGTTCGATGCCGGGCATGCGTGCCTGCATCAGGCGGGCAAAGATCACGGTGTAGATGGTGACCATGAACACCGGCGGCACGATCAGCCATAACGGGCCGAAGGTGGAGCCTGCATAACGGCTTTTGATCTCGCGCAGGGTGATGGCGTAGATCAGCCCACGAAAACGCAGGATGTCCTTGATAAACGTCATTGTGCTCGGCTCGCCATGTTCAGGAAGGTTCCTAGTTTTTGGGCCACATCGTCCCAGGTGCGGTGAAAAGCCGGGGCCGGCTGATGCTGCGCATGGGTGTAGAGGGCCTGAATGAGTTCGGGGAGATTGTCCGGAGCGACAAAACGCGGCCAGTGGCGGCCCGCTTCGCGTAGCACCAGGATGTCGCTGGCGATTACCGGGCAGCCCTGCATCGCCGCTTCCAGTACCGGCAGGCCGAAGCCTTCGTCACGGGGGACGTAAATCAGCGCGGTGCTGTTGCGGATCAGCCAGAGCAACGCCGGGTCGCTGAGGTTGGCAGCGTGGAACAGGCGTTGACCAAGCAGCGGGTGATTCTGCAAGCGCTCAACCAGGGAATCAACCTGCCAGCCGACTTTGCCCACGAACAGCAGGCGCGGGGTCCGGCCCTGGGCCCACAGGGTATCGAAGGCATCGAGGATCAGCGCATGGTTTTTGCGCGGCTCCAGGGTGCCCAGTACCAGGTACAGCGGATCGTCAGGGCTGGCCGGGGCCGGCAAATAGCCTTGGTATTGGGCAATCTGTTCGGCGCTGGAGTGCAGGTTGCAGAAGTCGCCACCATGGGCCAGGACCGCGACGGGCACGGTGTGGCCATCACGCCCAAGCAGCTCCTGCAAACGACCTTGCACGGCACTGGTCGGCACGAACAAACGCTCGGCACGCCGGGCCATCTGTTGCAGGTGATCGCCAAAGCGCTGTTCCAGTCCTTCGCGGAACCAGTCGGCGTGCTCCAGCGGCAACAGGTCGTGGACCATGCCCATCAGGCGGGCGCCACGGGCAAGTGCGGCGTCCACCGCCTGCCAGGGTTCGCCATACCAGGAAGCATCGAACATCAGCAGCACATCACCATCGCCCGGCTCGATCGGCTGGCCGGGCATCTGCGCGTGCTCGCCCAGACCCTGGCACGGGTGCGGCGCCAGTTCGGCATAGGCCTGCCAGTGTTCACCGGCGAAAGTCACGGCCAGGACTTGATAATCGGCACCGGCAAACTGCCGCTCGCAAGCGGCCAGCAGGCAGCGCACGACCCGTTGAATACCGGTGTGCAGGCCGGATTCGAGCAGGCGAGTGACGTCGAATAGCAGACGGTTCATGAACAGATCACTGCCTGACAGAACACAGCGTACTGTGGGAGCGGATTCATCCGCGAAAGGGCCCGTACAGTCGACACATCTTCATCGCCTGAAATACCGCTTTCGCGGATAAATCCGCTCCCACAGGGTTTGTCTGAATCCAGAGGGAATATTGGAGTTGCTTGAATAAAAATATGACTCACCAGAAGCAAGCACGCCCGCCGTCCGAACCAGGGGCTCGAACGGCGGGCGGCGCGGGCACTATTTAGAAGGATTTACCGCTTTTGACGCGCTCAAGGTCAGCATCGACCATCAGCTGGCACAGTTGCTCCAGGCTGGTCTTGGCTTCCCAGCCCAGTACGCGCTTGGCTTTTTCCGGGTCACCGATCAGCAGCTCGACTTCGGCCGGGCGGTAGAACTTGGGGTTGACCTGGATAACGGTCTTGCCGGTCTTGGTGTCGATGCCGTGTTCGTTGTCGGCACTGCCTTTCCATTCCAGCGAGATGTCCACGGCCTTGAAGGCCATCGACACGAAGTCACGCACGGTTTCGGTACGGTTGGTGGCCAGCACGAAGGTATCCGGCTCGTCGGCCTGCAGCATGCGCCACATGCCTTCGACGTATTCCTTGGCAAAACCCCAGTCGCGCTTGGCGTCCATGTTGCCCAGTTCCAGCACGTCCTGCTGGCCCAGGGAGATGCGCGCCACGGCGTCGGTGATCTTGCGGGTCACGAACTCTTTGCCGCGCAGTGGCGACTCGTGGTTGAACAGGATGCCGCTGGAACCGAAGATCCCGTAGGACTCGCGGTAGTTGATGGTCATCCAGTGCGCGTAGAGCTTGGCCACGCCGTACGGGCTGCGCGGGTAGAAGTCGGTGGCTTCGGTCTGCGGAACTTGCTGAACCTTGCCGAACATTTCCGAGGTCGACGCCTGATAGAAGCGGATCTTCGGGTTAACGATGCGGATGGCTTCGAGCAGGTTGACCGCGCCCAGGCCGGTGATTTCGGCGGTGGTCAGCGGTTGGTCGAAGGACACGCCGACGAAGCTCTGGGCGGCGAGGTTATACACTTCGCTCGGCTCGGCTTTCTGCATCAGGCGGATACTGGCGCTCAGGTCAGTCAGGTCGTGCTCGACCAGTTCCAGGTTCGGGTGGTTCAGGACGCCGACTTCGTCAAGGCGCCAGAAGTTGACCGAACTGGTGCGGCGGTAGGTGCCGTAGACCTTGTAGCCTTTTTCCAGCAACAGCTGAGTCAGGTAGGCGCCATCCTGACCGGTGATGCCTGTGATGATGACGGATTTGCTGGGTGTGCTCATTGTTTTGACTTCCGGTCGGGGACAGGGACTGGGTCCGTTGTGCTGTTATTGCTCAACCAAGCGTTGACGCTCTCGACACTCTCGGTGGACACCTTGCCGGCCCAGCGATTGAGAACGAACAGATTGGTAATGAAATCGTATTGGGTCTTGAGCAGATCACGTCGGGCCTTGAATTCGGCCTGGGTGGCGTTCAAAACGTCCACGGCGTTGACCACACCGTAAGCGAAAGATTTCTGCGAAGCGATGCTGGCCTGGGTCGCCGAATTCAGTGCGTTGACGTTAGCACGCATTTTTTCGACGTTGGAATCAGCCGTCAGGTACGCGTTGGTGGTCTCTTTGACCACCTGGCGGCGGGTCGCTTCCAGTTGCTGCTCGGCGCTGATCTGGTCCTGGACCAGGCCTCGCACGCGGGCAGAGGTCGAGCCGCCGCTATAGATAGGCACTTGCAGGACCAGGCCGGCTACATAGCTGTCGGTCTTGGGCGCCAGGGCGTTGTTATAGCCTTCGTTGGTGTTCTGCGCGCTGAGTTGCAGGGCCAGAGTCGGGTAATGCCCGGCCTTGCCGCCACGAACACCGGCTTCGGCGACATCAACAGCAGCGATGTTGGCCTTCAGGGTCGGGTTTTCCTGCAGCGCGTTCTGCACCCAGGTGTCCAGGCTCTGGTCGGAGACCTTGAACTGGGCATCGGTGCGGATACGGCTGAGTTTTTCCGTGACCGGACGGCCGACAATTTCCGACAGGGCGGCACGGCTGACGCGCACCTGGTTGCGGTCGTCGACGGCCTGAGCGGCCAGAGTATCGACCCGGGCACGCAGGTCGAGCACGTCGGTGATCATGGCCAGTTGCTTGGCGTACAGCGCGTTGACCCGGTCCAGGCTGCCCTGGTTGGTGCGCAGTTCAGCCTCGGTCAGCTCCAGTTCATCGTCTGCGGCCAGGGCAGCAAAGTAGCGCTGGGCCAGGTCCAGAGCGGCTTCTGCCTGGGCCTCGGCGCTTTCGGACTCGGTCTGGCTGATGGTTTTCTTGTACTTCTGGTAGTTCTCCCAGGCCGCCTTGTTATACAAGGCCTGGCTCAGGCTGATGCTGTAGTTCTCGCTGTTGTAGACCTGGTCTTGCAGTTCGTTGGTCTGCTTGATGCGGTTACCGCCTGCCTGCGCGGTGATTTGCGGCAGCAACGAACCGAAAGCCTCGTCCGCATGGGCCTGGCTGGCCAGATTACGGGCGTAGGACGCCAGAACCCGCGGGTCTTCAAGACGCGACTCGCGGTACAGCGACAGCAGGTCGGCTGTGTATGTCTTGGCACTGACGCTGGTGGCCGGTGGCTTGGCGGTCGCTGGTTCAGCAATCTTGACCTCGGCTGCCTGGATCTGCGCAGACAGCAAGCTCAACATCAGACAGGGGAACAGACGGCGCACAATCATTCCTCGATCAACGATTCAGTGATGGCATTACGGGCCGGTTGCAGAATGTACTGCAGCATAGTGCGTGAACCGGTGACGATCATGGCATCGGCCGGCATGCCTGGCACCAGTTTGCGATCACCCAGCTTCTTCTCACCGTCAGCCGTAACCCGCAGACGGGCCAGGTAGTAAGGCGCGCCGGTGCGTTCGTCGGTCAGGCGGTCAGCGGAGATCTGGATCACTTCGCCTTCGATTTCCGGGGTGGTCACGCTGTTGAAGGCGCTGAAACGGATTTTCGCCGGCTTGCCGATGGAAATACGGTCGATGTCCACCGGTTGTACGTGTACTTCAACGATCAGGTCGGACACCGAAGGAACGATATCCAGCAACGGCGTGGCTGCACGGACGATACCACCGACAGTGTGGACGGTCATGCCGATGACCATGCCGTCATCCGGAGCACGGATGACCACGCGGCTCAGGCGATCCTGATAGGCCGCGACACGTTCCTGCAGGTCGTAGACCTTGGCCTGGGTATCGGCCAGTTGCTTGACCACGTCCGAGTTGAAATCCTTGTTGCGTTGCAGGATCTGCAACTGGGTTTCGTTGATCTGCAGGCGGGTCTTGGTGATGGTTGAGTCGTGGTCGGCAATCTCGGACTTGAGCATGTCCAGCTTGCGCTGCTGTTCCAGCAGGCGCTGCTTGTCGACGAAGCCCTGGGCCAGCAGGTCGCTCAGCTCCTTGATTTCGCCGTTGTAGGATTTGCCCAGGCTGTTCTTGGTAGCGATCATGGCGCCCAGGCCCTTGATCTGCTCGTTCAGCTGGCCGACGCGCTCTTGCAGCACCGATATCTCGCCCAGACGGGCGTTGCGGCGGGCGTTGAAAACCTGGGTCTCGGTGGCCTGGGCTTCTTTGCCACGCGGGGTGTCGTGCTCGATCATGTCGCTGAAATCGATGCTGGTCTTGCCATCGCGCTCAGCACGCAGGCGCGCTTCGGTGGCCTTGGCCGCAACCAGTTGGCCGCGGTTGATTTCGTATTCGGCACGGACCTGAGAGTCATCCAGGACAATCAGCGGGTCGCCGGCCTTGACGGTGTCACCGTCGTGCACCAGCAGTTCCTTGACGATACCGCCTTCCAGATGCTGCACGGTCTTGCGGTAGGTCTGCACGGTGACCACGCCCGGGGCGTTGACCGCACTGTCGAGCGGCGCAACGGCCGCCCAGGTGCCAAAGATACCGAAGACGACAAAGATGATGCTGTAGCCAATGCGCCGCGACTTGGCGTCGGACGTGGGCAGGTCATGGAAGTTGTCGGCGGCGGTGGCAATCATATTTCGGTTCATCGACGTATTCCTGTCAGGCGCTGGTAGGCGCTGCGCCTGCGGTGGCAACCTGGTTTTTCTGGCTGTTGGCTTTGGCACTGAGTTCGGCCACCACCTGCTCGGTCGGCCCGAACATGCTGAGCAGACCATCCTTCATCACCAGCAGACGATCGAGCTGGGAGAGGATATTGGTGCGGTGGGTAATCACAAACACTGTCGAGCCTTCGGCCTTGAGGTAGGTCAGGGCATAGGACAGGGCGCGCTCGCCGATTTCGTCGAGGTTGGAGTTCGGCTCGTCGAGGATGATCAGTTTCGGTGTGCCGTACAGGGCACGGGCCAGGCCGACGCGCTGACGCTGGCCGCCGGAGAGGCTGACGCCGTCGCTGCCGATCACGGTGTCGTAGCCTTCGGGCAACAACAGGATCATTTCGTGGACGCCGGCCACTTTGGCGGCCTGCACGACCAGTTCCGGATCGACTTCACCGAAACGGGCAATGTTGTCGCCAACGGTGCCTTCGAACAGTTCGATGTCCTGGGGCAGGTAGCCGATGTGCGGGCCCAGTTCGATCTTGTCCCAGTTGCTGATATCGGCACCGTCCAGACGCACGGTACCGTGCTGTGGTGGCCAGATGCCCAGCAGCGCACGGGCCAGGGTCGATTTACCCGAAGCACTCGGCCCGATCACACCGACGATGGTGCCGGCCGGTACCGCGAAGCTGATGCCCTTGATGATGGCCACACGCGAACCCGGCGCGCCGACGATCATGTTTTCCACGCTGACGTTGCCCAGCGGCGCCGGCAGCGGCATGCGCTCAGGCTCGGACTGCAGCTTGGAAAGCATTTCATTGAGGCGGTTGTACTGACCGCGGGCGGCGATGAAGCCTTTCCAGCTGCCGATGATCAGATCGATTGGCGCCAGGGCGCGACCCAGCAGCACGGAACCGGCGATGATCAGGCCCGAAGAGATTTCATGGTTGACCGCCAGGTAAGCACCCAGGCCGAGAATCAACGACTGCACCATGACCCGGAAGCTTTTCGAGGCGTAGGTGATGTTGCCGCCCTTGTCGCTGGCTTCGGATTGCAGCAGCAGGACCTTTTTCTGACGCAAGGACCAGCGGTTGATCAAGTTATTGAGCATCCCCATGGACTCAATGACTTCAGCATTGCGCAGGTTCTTGGTGGTGTGCAGGCTGGCAGCCATGTTTTCGCGGTTGGCGTTGGCGATTGGCTTGCTGGTGGCCTTCTCGTTGGCGTAGGCCAGGATCAGCAGGACGATGGCGCTGGCCACAGCAGTCCAGCCGTACCATGGGTGAAACATGAACATCACGGCCAGGTAGATCGGCAGCCATGGGGCATCGAAGAAGGCGAACAGGCCGTTGCCGGTCAGGAACTGACGCAAGGCGGTCAGATCGCTCAGGGGCTGGGCCGAGGAGTTCATACCGCCGGTCGCGAGGGCCATTTTGAAACTGGCGCGGTACACATCGCGAGCGAGGATGACATCAAGCTTGGTACTGACGCGAATCATGATGCGCGAACGCACCCACTCAAGCAGACCGGTGGTGATGGTGAGAATGACCATGATGAAGGTCAGCACAGCCAGGGTGGTCATGCTGCCACTGGTGACCACACGCCCGTAGACCTGGAGCATATAAAAGGTAGGAACCAGCATCAGGGCATTCACGAACAAACTGAAAATACCGACTGATATGAAACTGCCTTTACAAGCTTTTAACGCAGCCTGCAAGCTGTTTTCATCGACGTTACGCATAATTTCCTAACTGCCACGGGGTATGGAAAAGCGCGGGAGTGTAACACTCGACTAACGAGTGATAAATGAAAAAGCTGTCAGTGGAATCAGACGACAGTATTTTCCTACGTAGGATCTTTCCTAGATTTAATGTTGCAACGTCTTCAAACACACAGATAAAAGTCCGCGCATCTTGGTCGGACCTTTCGCCTTGCGGCATAATCCGTGTTTCACAATTCGCATCATGTTGTTCCGTCGTGGACACACACGAAGTCGATCTTTCGCCCGCTGTCCATACGAGCTTTTCATGCGCATTCTGCATTTCTTCAAAACCTATTACCCGGACACCACCGGCGGCATCGAGCAAGTCATTTTCCAGCTGTGCCAGGGCGGTCGTGCCCTGGGCATCGACAATCAGGTCCTGACGCTCAGCCCCAACCCCTCCCCTGCGCGGATTCAGGTGGCCGATCACCCGGTCACGCGGGTCAAGGAGAACTTCAACCTGGCTTCCACCGGGTTCTCCGCCCAGGTGTTTGGCACCTTCAAGGACATGGCCGCCGAGGCTGATCTGGTGCACTTCCACTTCCCCTGGCCGCTGATGGACCTGGTGCATTTCGCCACGCGCCACGGCAAGCCGACGGTGCTCAGTTATCACTCGGATGTCATCAAGCAGCGCCATTTGCTCAAGCTTTACCGGCCCTTGATGCACGCGTTCCTGTCACGCATGGACCGCATTCTGGTGGCTTCGCCTAACTACCAGCGCACCAGCACCACGCTCAAGCCGTTCGTCGATAAGACCGTGGTCGTGCCTTATGGCCTGGATCAGGCGGCCTATCCGGCCGTCGCTCCGGCAACCGAGGAGAAATGGCGACAGCGCGTACCGCCAAAGTTTTTCCTGTTCGTCGGCGTGCTGCGTTATTACAAAGGCCTGGACAGCCTGCTGCTGGCCCTGGAAGGCGTGGATTATCCGGTGTTGATTCTCGGTGGCGGCCCCCAGGAACAAGAGCTCAAGGCCATGGCGCAGACCCTGAAGCTGCGCAATGTGCAGTTCCTCGGGCGCCTGGATGATGAGGACAAGGTGTGCCTGCTGCAGATGTGCTACGCCCTGGTGTTCCCGTCGCACATGCGCTCGGAGGCCTTCGGCATCTCCCTGGTGGAGGCGTCGATGTACGGCAAGCCGATGATTTCCTGCGAAATGGGTACCGGTACTACCTTCGTCAACCTGCATGAGCAAACCGGCCTGGCCGTGCCGCCCAACGAGCCGCCAGCCCTGCGCGCAGCCATGACCCGACTCTGGGATAACCCCGTCGAAGCCGAAGGTTTTGGTGCCAACGCACAACTGCGCTTCAAGCAGCTTTTCACTGCCGAGCACATGTGCGCGACCACTGCACAGATCTATCAACAAGTGCTGGCCGAGAAAGCCGTTGATTGATGAGTTAAACCCTATGGAGTGACTTAACGCTGCAGGGTTATGTATCACTCATGAAACACTTTTGAACTCTTACTCTTCAAAGTAATGAGTCGTTATTTATTAAAACTTTTCTTTATAAGACATTACAGCTGAACCGGAGCTGTTAATGCTATTTTTTGGCGTTAGATGCTGATGGGCAATCCACGGCAATGCCTGGTAATCGCTGCAAACACCAACCTGTAAGAGCTGCCAAAGGCTGCGAATGGGCCTACCTGATACACCGCTTTCGCAGCCTTCGGCAGCTCCTACGGATCGGCATTCCAAATCATGGCTTTGTCTGGCTGGTAGCGGCAGGCATGGAAATACCCGCTATCGACTACAAATTCCGGCTATGGAAATTCAGTTATCTAGCTAGATATATTGATAGCTATCTTTACGGATAAAAGGTGTCATCCCGCTCACTGAACACCGGATATCCCTCTATTTTGGTTTCTCGAAAGCCCATCCGGTGCTTTCTTCTATATAGAAGGAAGCTTCTTGCTGCGCCCTTTCCTACAGCTATCGACTACAAATTCCGGCTATGGATATCTATCCTGATATCTTTAAAGCTATCTAGCTATAAAGATAGCTATAAAGATAATCTACTGATTTATATATCATTTTCCAGAATTACAAGCTGCTCATGGGGAATGGCCTCCATACCATCCTCCAGGGAAAGACGCATTTGCGCCGCCTCCTGGAAGCGAAACATCAGGCTTTTGACAGTCTTGCCTTCAGTGATGGTCTGGTAGGTGATGGTGATCCCGGACTTGGCGGTGATCTCGGCAATGGACGGCGCGATGACACGCTGGCGCAGGTTGTTGAAGCGCTTGTAGCTGTCGCCCAGGTCGAGAAGGATGCGCAGTTTTTCCACTTCGATGATCAGCACGCCGGTGCTCTTGAACTGCATCATCAACTCGAACAGGCGGAAGCTGTGCATGGAGTTGAGGTTGGCCACACGGCGCAGATCGTAGGAGGTCAGTTTGCTGTTGAGCATCGACAAGTAGGGGATAACGTCCACGGTGAAGTTCAGCGTGACGCGGCCCTCGCCCTCGGCATAGGCCGCCTTGTAAACCCAGCGGATGCGCGTGCGGTTCTTGCCGTCGAAGGTCTGGATATCACGCTCGTAGAGCGAGTCGGCGGCTTCCTTGAGATTGGTGTAGGCAAAGCGGATCGGCACGCCGTAGATCTCGGCGAAGCTGGCCGCCGTCACGGTGATCTTGGACGGCATGGGCTTGCGCGGATCAACCTGGGCAATGGCGGCCAACAGCAGGCGCTGCTCCTGCAAGGTCAGGCGATAGGATGCGCTGATCAGGTCATTGGCTTTGGTTACCAACAACAGCGAGGGTTCTTTGGAGGTCATCGACTCATACCGACTCTGGAATGAGTCGATAGTACCAAGCCTGACCCACAATGCATCTAGCCGGAATTTGTAGTCGTTAGACCAAATGTGTCTCACGGGAGAGACAGGCAGAACAATGGCTATTAGCCATAGCCGCAATCTGTAGTCGTTACAAAATCGGTCGATAGCCGGAATTTGTAGTCGATAGGCGAGAAAATGCCTTGAGGGGGAAATGGTTTCAGGATGTAAGCCCTGGCAAACCCTGAGAAAGAGCTGGCAAACGGCCATAGCCGGAATTTGTAGTCGATAGAACCCGGGCTGGATAGCCGGAATCTGTAGTCGTTACGGGGAAAACGGTCTTTAGCCGGAATTTGTAGTCGTCAGATGCTGTTCTGAACGTCGTAGGAAACCGTAACTCGTTCAAATGCCTGTGGATAACAGCCGGAATCTGTAGTCGTCATAGCTGAAATCTGTAGTCGTGAGAGCTGGAATTTGTAGTCGACATAGCCGGAATTTGTAGTCGTATAGCCGGAATCTGTAGTCGTTGCACCGCTGGAGGCCACGTAAATCAAGGGCTGTAGCGATCCTAAAAACAAGCTTTAAAAACAAGCTTTAAAAACAAGAAAAAAAGATTTTAAAAACGCGAGCGCGAAAGCTGATTTTTTTCTGGTTGAAGATCAAAAGCGAAAAGCGAAAAAGCACGCCGCGCCCAAACGCCCTGAGAGCTCGCACAGGCGTAAAAGAGCGCTTTCAGCCAGCAGGTACCAGCAGTAATCGCTATTTACGCCTCTCAGAGCGCCACGGACGCCTTGAAGGCGTGTTTTCAGCGGTCTTCCAGCCTGTAAAAACCGCCAAATCACAATTTTTGCTGCTGGAAACAGGCTTAAGCACTGAAGTCCCGCACTCTGAACCCGCAGGCAAAGGCCTAAGCCGCCATAGCGAATGGATCGCCGACCTGGTCAATTGGATCAGCATCGCCACTTGGAAAAATCCCGCACAAAAATCAGACACAGCCTACATGACAGAACCCATCGCCCAGCAAAAAAATCGGACGAAACCCGCAGGCTAAAAGGGTTGTGGACTATAGATAGCTATATAGATAGATAGCTATAATAGCAGCTGAGTTACAGCTATCTATCTGGCTATCTATCTGAACAGGACGTCCACGTGACCATTTTTGCTTGTGTGAACACCAAAGGCGGTGTCGGAAAAACCACGACCGCCGTGCACCTGGCCACCTTGTTGGCCATACGCGGTAAAACATTGCTGATCGACGGTGACCCCCAGGCCAGCGCTGCGAGCTGGGCGGCCTGGCGTCGTGATAATCCAGAATACAGCCCAAGCCCGACCACGGTTTGTCTGCAGGGCAAGGCGATCAACTCAGAGGGTCGCCAGTTGGCCAGCTCTTATGAGCACGTCGTCGTGGACGCCGGTGGTCGTGATTCGGTCGGCCTGCGTTCGGCTTTGTTGCTGGCTGAAGTGGTCATCGTGCCTGTCGGTGCCAGTTCTTTTGATGCCGCGGCCATGACCGATCTGTTGACCGTGGTCGACCTGGCCCGTGACTACAACCCGGACCTGGATGTACGCATGCTGCTGTCCCGGGTCGATACCCGCACCAAGGACACCGGCGAAATGCTGACCTTCCTGGAAGAGCAATCTTTCAGTGTGTTCAAGACCAAGATCTGTGAGCGTGTGGCTTTCCGTCGCTGCATCAGTGAAGGCGCCATCGTTCACGAGCTCAAGCGCGACCACGCGGCTATTCAGGAAATGAACGCATTCGTTGCCGAGGTGTTGGGATGATCAAGGCCAAGCCGGATATCAAAAGCTTCAAAAAGGACCCAACGGAATTTCTCGAAGGAGGGGAGGCCGACAAAGCCATGGCAAAAAAGCCGATTGAGGCTCAAAGCGCTCCGGCTGAAGAACCCAAGGTCCAAACCATCCAGACCATCGAAGTTTTCAAGCCAGAGCCGACAGTGCAGAAGTTGTTTCGCCTGCGCTGGGACATCGCCAACGCTTTGAAAATTGGCGCAGCCCAGGAATCAGCCCGTACCGGTAAGCGGGTTACCGAGACCGACATTGTTCAGCAGCTGCTGATGAAGCACTACCAGCTCAAGTAGCTATATAGATAGCTATGCGGTAGATATCTATGTCATTAGCTATCCGCCGTGCAGGTATCCTTGCTCCTCAGAATGACCCGCTGCAATGGCCAGGGCGGGTCAGCCAAAACACCAACGGATTCGTAGCCAGTAGGTGATAACGATAGCTAGATATATAGCTATCTATTCATTATGGAGAATAAGCATGCCAATACCACCCCTAACGAAGCCCTTTTCTAACTACGCTCTTTTCCCTTCCCCTGACGAGTCTGAGAAGCGCCGAAGGAGAAAGGGCGAGGGCATATGGGTTGAGCTATAGTAGGGGTGGTATTAAATATGAGATAGGACCATGCTGACGGATATTACAGCTGCCCATGCTTTATTAGTGGCGCACCTTGAAGCTTTCCAGCTCCGCTGGCCACGGCTGGTGGTCAGCGGTAAGGCCTGGCAGCTGCCCGTATTGGCGGAGCAAAAGGCCCCCGATCTGATCGAGGTGCAGGCCCTGGAAGGCGAGGCCGCCATCGCTGCAACGTTGCGCGCCATGAGCACGTTCGAACGCGAACCTGGCCAGGCGCCCGGTACTGTGATGCGTTTGCCGGGCTATTTCGTGATGCGCGAAAGCGTGCTTGAGCCGATCCGCGAGATCAATCTGCTCAAGGATCAACTGTTGATGGCCATCGAGCAGACGCGCGTCGAGCTGAACCTGGCACCGACTGCCCGCTCGAAAATCCTCCGTCAGGCCCTGGGCTATCAGTTCAGCATGAAGCAGCTCGCCCGTCACAGCCAGGCGTTCGACGTATGTCCGCGTCTGCTGGTCTTCACCTGGGCCGGGCACACCACCGGTGGTGAGCGGATTGCCGTGGGCAAGGTTCGCGAGTATCTGGACAAGGCTGCCGAGCAACAAGCGGCAAAGGAGGGCGTCGCCCTGGAGCAGACCCAGGCCGGGGCGGAGCTGCGGCGCATCGTCAATCTGTCGGACCAGGCCACGCTGATCAAGTACAAGAAGGTCGCGCCGCACCCGCGAGCCATGGTGTATTTTTCCGGAAGCTCGCGTTACGACGCCATGATTCACGCCAACCTGCCGATGTTCGTACTGGCCGGAGAGGAACCCACAGTCGTGCATGATCTGCGCGATTTTGACCGCCATGCACGCCAGGCCGAGCGCCCTGACAAAAAGTCGCGGATCGAGGTCATCCCCCGGATGAACCTGTACCTCAACCCTGAAGACCTGGTTGGCCAGCTCCCCCCGCTCGAACCCGTGAGCCGACCCAGCAGCGTCGAATCAACCTACTCACAATCATCGCCACGCATACCGCTAATAAAGAAGAAGGCCAACAGCGCCCAACTCGGGCTTAACCTGCACGGACCTGAAGACTGAGGGGGACCTCGGCCCCTTCCTGGATAAAGGCCGCCCACTCCTGCATCAGCAGTCGGCGCTTATCCAGCAGATCACTGCGGTTATAGGCAGCCTGGACCTTGTCATCGAGGCTGTGCGCCAGGGCCATTTCACAGACTTCACGGGGGAATTGCGTATGTTCTGCGGCCCAGGTACGGAAGGTCGAGCGAAAACCGTGGGGGACGTATTCGCTGACGCCGAGCTCGTCCATGGTCCGGCGTAGCGCATTGCCAGGCAGAGCGGCCGACTGCCGGGCATTAGGGAAGACATAGCGTGAATGCTTGCCTGCCTGCTGGGCCAAAACCTGCAGCGCACTGGTGGACAAGGGCACACGATGCAGTCTGGCGGCCTTCATGCGCTGTGCGCCGATGGTCCAGATGCCGCTGGCCAGGTCGAACTCATCCCAAAGCGCGCCGCAGATCTCCGCACTGCGGCAGGCGGTGAGAATCAGTAATTCGCAGGCTCGCGCCGCCGTACTGTCCAGGCTATCGAGCTGGCGCATAAAGGTGCCAACCTCGGCTGCCGGCATCGCCGCAAAGTGCATCTGAACACGCTTTTGCCGGGGCAGCAGTTTGTCCAGATGGCCACGCCAGCGTGCCGGGTTTTCCCCGTCGCGCAGCTTGCGGGCCTTGGCGGCATCGAGTACCAGCTCGATGCGATTACGTAGACGAGACGCGGTTTCCGGGATCTGCTGCCAGATCGGCACCAACACCTGCAAGACCTGATCAGTGTCGATCAACGCTACCGATCGCTCACCCAGCAACGGATAGACATGATCGCGCAGCGAATGCTGCCATTGCTGGGCGTGGCGGGCATTCTTCCAGCTTGGCCGGTGAGTGCTGATGTAGCGCTCGGCTTCCTCGCGAAAGGTCACTCGCACCTGCGCTGCGTTGGGTTCCGGCCGGGCCATGGGGTCATGCCCCTGGGCCAGCTTCAGGCGCAGGGTATCAAGCGCAAAGCGTGCGGCCTTCAGCGAGACCGCCGGAAAGCTGCCCAACCCCAGGTCATGGCGCCGGCCGGCACGCTGATAACGAAAAACCCAGCGCTTGCTACCGCTGGCCCCGACACGCAGCAACAAACCACGTTCATCGTGGTAGCTGCCCGGGGTTTGCACGGTTCTGACAAAGGTCTGGGTCAATTTGCTCATAAAAGGCTCGATAGGGCCAAGACCCACAAGGCGCATATTTTACAGCGTAATGTACGAGGTGGATCCCTCCGCGTACATAGACCATTTTACGCCGTATTTATTGGATCAATTTGTAAGGTCTCAGATATAGCCCACACTTTACCCCACAGCCTGCACCGCCGTGTATCCGTAGAGGAAAAGAGATCAGGTCATCGTGAATCAGTGGCCGCCGATTTCGCCATCGTCGCGGCTGCTCGCCTTGATGCCAAGGCATACCGCTGCCGCATGGGATTTTCCGCGCTTGCCTTTTTTGTGGCCGGACAACACCTGATAGGTCGTGGATGGGCACAGATCGTGCTCACGGGCAAATTCCTGTACCGATTTACCTTGCTCGTCCAGCCAGGCTTTTGCTTGGGATAACGTACGCAACACTGGCATGTTCATGGCCTTTTGACTTTAGCCAAGTGTAGGGGAATTCGAAGGTTATAAAATCACCCCAAAGCTACATTTTACAAAGTACTCCATCCAATCAGATGCTTACACCCATCAATCTACCAAAATGGTGCCCCCTCGAATGGATGTAGATAGCCAGCGACTGATTGCCACATTGACTTTATAGGCTGGAAAACTGGCCATAATGCCATCATCCGATAGTCTCTAAATCTCAGTCGGAAATTCGTTTCAGCTCTGCAGAACTCGGCCGATAGTGTTTGACCGACCTTTACGCTGGCCGAACAACAACAATTTTCCAGCTGCCTGATGCCCAAGAAATAGACACTGGAGAATTATATGAATAGCTGGTTCGCCAATATCAGCGTCAACTTGAAACTTGCCCTGGGCTTTGGTCTGGTCCTGGTTTTCACTGCCCTGCTTGCACTGGCCGGCTGGACCAGCCTGGACAGCATGATCAACCGCAGCAACTGGATGGGCGATATCGCCGATCTCAACAGTCAGCTGACCAAACTGCGCGTCGTACGCCTGCAATACATGCTGGCCAACGGCGACGAGGCCCTTGCGCAGTCCGTACAAAACGCCAGTGCTGACCTGCGCAAGCAGCAGGAAAAACTGCTCGCAATGTTCAAGAGCCCGGAAAACATCAAGCTGCTGCAACAGCTCGGCGGCGTGATCAGCGACTACGACAAGTCCCTGAGCGCAATGCGCAAAGGCTATATAGAAGGCAACGCCACGCGCACCGAAATGGGTGTGCAAGCCGTCAAAGGTGCGGCGCTGATAGCCCAGATCAACGACGATGTCGCCAGGATGCCGCCCGATGACGCCCGTCGCTTCGAACTGAATCAGGCCATTACCAAGGCCCGGGAAGACTTGATGCTGGTGCGTTATGAAGTGCGCGGCTATACCGCGAACGTCAATGCCGATACCGAGCAACTGGTGGCCAAGCAACTGGAAAGCGCCATCAATGGTTTGCAGGCGCTCAATAGCGCCTTTGGCGACACCCAGGGCGAGCGCCTCAAACAACTGGAAGGCGCACTGACCAACTACCGCACGGCGGTACAGAACTTCAAGGCGGCCTACGCCAACATCGTCCAGGCCCGCAAGGAAATGACCGATCAAGGCCAACTGATCGTAAAGATCTGCGATGAGCTGTCGAACCTGCAAATCACCCGTCGCGACCAGGAAAGCGCTCAGGCCCGGACGCTGCAACTGAGCTGCACGGTACTGGCCCTGTTGCTGGGCATCCTTGCTGCCGTCCTGATTACCCGCCAGATCACCCGGCCGTTGCGCGACACCTTGACCGTGGTTGAACGCATTGCTTCGGGCGACCTGAGCCACGACATGGTCGTGACCCGGCAAGATGAAATCGGCGTGCTGCAACAAGGCATTCAGCGCATGGGCAGCACCCTGCGCAACCTCATTGGGGGCATCCGCGATGGCGTCACCCAGATTGCCAGCGCCGCCGAACAACTCTCCGCCGTCACCGAGCAGACCAGTGCCGGCGTCAACAGCCAGAAGAACGAAACCGACCAGGTGGCCACCGCCATGCACGAGATGTCGGCCACCGTCCACGAAGTCGCCCGCAATGCCGAACAGGCCTCGATGGCCGCTTCCCAGGCCGATGAGCAGGCTCGCGCCGGCGACCAGGTAGTGATCCAGGCCATTACCCAGATCGAGCGTCTGGCCAGTGAAGTCGGCCGTTCCAGTGACGCCATGGGCGAACTGGAACAGGAAAGCGCCAAGATCGGCAAGGTCATGGACGTGATTAAGGCCGTGGCCGAGCAAACCAACCTGCTGGCCCTCAACGCTGCTATTGAAGCGGCACGCGCCGGGGAAGCCGGGCGCGGTTTTGCCGTGGTCGCCGACGAAGTCCGTGGTCTCGCCCAGCGCACCCAGCAATCCACCGAGGAAATCGAAAGCCTGGTCGCCGGCCTGCAGAACGGCACCCGCCAGGTGTCGAGCATCATGCTCAGCAGCCGCGAGCTGACCGACAGCAGCGTGGAACTGGCACGAAAAGCCGGGACCTCCCTGGAAAATATCACGAAAACCGTGTCGAACATCCAGGCCATGAATCAACAGATCGCTACAGCAGCCGAGCAACAAAGCTCGGTGGCTGAGGAGATCAGCCGCAGCATCCTGCACGTGCGTGATGTCGCCGAGCAGAGTGCGTCGGCCAGTGAGGAAACCGCAGCATCGAGCGTCGAACTGGCGCGACTGGGCAGCCAATTACAGCAAATGGTCAGCCATTTCCGCATCTGATCGCGACCTTTTCAGCGCTCCAGAAACCCGGCCTTGTGTCGGGTTTTTCTTTGTTGCGACACAAATGTTCAAGACAGATAAGTGTTTTCTCTGAAAACTGATGGCAACTAGCCATCTTTATGCGTTATTCATCTAATCATCTATACGAATTTTAGTTAGACTAGTGCCCCTTCTTAATGACCGCATCGTTGCCCCTTAGTGGAAATACGCGTTTTTAACGCCACTAACAGGACGCTCGTCCAGCTTCTGCGGCTGACTACCAAAGGACTGCAATGAACTCTTGGTTCGCGAACATTAGCGTCATGCTCAAACTGGCCATGGGCTTTACCGTCGTATTAGTGCTGACAATTCTGCTGGCTGCGACCGGCTGGAGCAGCCTGAACAAAATGATCGATCGCACCGATCGCATGACCAGCATCACCGAGCTCAACACCCGCCTGGACCACTTGCGCCGCGCTCGCCTGCAATATCTGGTCGACAAAGGCGACGAGCAAAAGGGCGCGCTGATCCAGACCTCCCTGGAACAGTTTATCGCTCAGCAAAAAACGCTCGCACAGCAACTGCGCAGCCCGGAAAACCTGCAAAAACTGGCACAGATCGGCGAAGCCAGTACCCGTTACCAGACCGCCCTGAATGCCATGCGCGAGGCCTATCGCAATGACGCTGCCATGCGTAAGGAAATGGGCGTCAATGCGGTCAAGGGGGCGGCGCTGATCGGCAAAATCATCGATGACGTCGAGGCCCTGCCCGCCAGCGATGAAGGCCGCTACGGGATGCTCAAGGTTATTCTCAAGGCCAAGGAAGACCTGGCCCTGGTGCGCTACGAAGTGCGCGGTTACACCGGCAACCCCAACAGCACCACCGAACAGGCCGCCGCTCGCCAGATGGACAATGCCATCAAGGGCATCGACACCCTCAACAGCACGTTTGGCGGCACCCATGCCGACACCGTCAAACAGCTGGAAACCGCGTTGCTGAACTACAGGCGCTCAGTGCTGGATTTCACCGCCACTAACCAGGCCATTATCCAGGCGGTACAAGTCACCGTTGACCTGGGCGAAACCATCACGCGCCTGACCAGCGACATGTACGCCAACCAGTTGATCTCCCGCGACACAGACGCCAGCCAGGCCCGCATCTTACAATTGAGCTGCGCCGCCCTGGCGTTGCTGTTGGGTATCCTCGCCGCTGTCCTGATCACCCGCCAGATTACCCGACCGTTGCAGGACACCTTGGTGGTGGTCGAGCGCATTGCTGCCGGCGACCTGAGCCATCACCTGATTGTGACCCGCCGGGACGAAATCGGCGTACTGCAGCAGGGCATCCAGCGCATGGGCGCAACCTTGCGCGATCTGATCGGCGGCATCCGTGACGGCGTCACCCAGATTGCCAGCGCCGCTGAAGAACTCTCCGCTGTCACCGAGCAGACCAGCGCTGGCGTCAACAGCCAGAAGACCGAAACCGACCAGGTGGCCACTGCCATGCACGAGATGTCGGCCACGGTCCATGAAGTAGCGCGTAACGCCGAGCAGGCCTCTCAGGCGGCCTCTGAAGCCGATAAGCAAGCCCGCGACGGCGATCAGGTGGTCGCCCAGGCAGTGGCCCAGATCGAACGCCTGGCCAATGAGGTCGGGCGCTCAGCCGTGGCCATGAACGAGTTGGAACAGGAGAGCGCCAAGATCGGCAAGGTCATGGACGTGATCAAGACTGTCGCCGAGCAGACCAACCTGCTGGCCCTCAACGCCGCCATTGAAGCGGCCCGCGCCGGGGAAGCCGGGCGCGGTTTTGCCGTGGTCGCCGACGAAGTCCGCGGCCTGGCCCAGCGCACCCAGCAATCCACCGAGGAAATCGAGAGCCTGGTCGCCGGCCTGCAGAACGGTACCCGCCAGGTGTCGAGCATCATGCTCAGCAGCCGCGAGCTGACCGACAGCAGCGTGGAACTGGCGCGCAAGGCCGGTACGTCCCTGGGCAGCATCACTCAGACGGTCTCGAGCATTCAGGCCATGAACCAGCAGATTGCCGCCGCCGCCGAACAGCAAAGCTCGGTAGCCGAAGAGATCAGCCGCAGCATCCTTAACGTGCGCGACGTCTCCGAACAGACCGCCTCGGCCAGCGAAGAAACCGCCGCCTCCAGCATCGAACTGGCACGGTTGGGTAACCAGTTGCAGCAGTTGGTCAGCCATTTCAAGGTTTGATGGATTAACACACGTAACCGTAGGAGCCGGCTTGCTGGATAGCGTCATGTCAGCCAATGAAGAGATTGACGGGTCCACCGCTATCGCCAGCAAGCCGGCTCCTACATGGGAATCTCATTCCAGATCATGGTCTTGGTTAACTATCAATTTCAGCAATGATCGGTACCAATCGCATTGACTTCTTAATAAATCCCAGCGGCGTAGCATTGCCTCCATACCGAGTTAACAACGACTTCTAACCGATCTGGAGCAACTACCATGAAAACTTCCAAACTGATTTTCGGCC
>NZ_JBGLYM010000056.1:0-21456 GCF_047303955.1 Pseudomonas sp. Pseusp88
GTACTGGCCCCTTCGCGGATGAATCCGCTCCCACATTAGGTCCGGTATAACCTTTGTTCCTGTTGTGGCCTCTGACCTTGTGACCTCTGAACCTGTGGGAGCGAATTCATTCGCGAAAGCGGTGTTTCGGGCACTGAATAAGCATCGGCTGTACTGGCCCTTTCGCGGATGAATCCGCTCCCACAGGTTCCTCCCCGTCGCCCTCCACCTCCTGTCCCGCTACAGCGCCATACTTCGATTGCGCCCCGTACGCTTGGCCAGGTACAGCGCTGAGTCGGCGTTTTCGACGAAGCCTTTGACACTGACGTCCATGCCTGGCACTTCGGTATGGCAGCCCATGCTCACGGTGACCACCTGTTCCGGGTTATCGGCATGGGGCAGGTGTTCGTTGTAAATGGCCAGGCGGATGGTTTCGGCCATGTTCAGCGCGCCGTCGCTGTCGGTGTCCGGCAGCAGAATGGCGATTTCTTCGCCGCCATAGCGCACGCCCAGATCGCCCGGACGACGCAGGCATTGCTTGACCACATTGGCCACGGCGACGATGCAGGCATCGCCGGCGACATGGCCGTAGCGGTCGTTGTAGCTCTTGAAAAAGTCGATATCGAGCATGATCAGGCTCAAGGGCGCCGCGCCGCGCTGGCCACGCAGAAACTCCAGCTCCAGGTTCTTCTCGAACAGGCGCCGGTTGGCGAGGCCCGTCAGGCTGTCCTTGAGGGCCAGCTCTTCGAGCACGCTCTGGGTGTCACGCAGATCGGCCTCGATGCGCACGCCGTAGCGCAGCTGTATCACCAGCATGAAGCCGAACAGCGTGTTGACCGCTAACAGGGCAAAGATGATGCCGTAGGTGTTGCGCGCCGAGTCCTGCCATTCGGCGAGGATGGTGCGTCGGGATATCCCGGCGGCGACGATCACGTTGTAGTTGTCTACGGTGCGATAGCCGTACAGGCGCATGATGCCATCGAGAATGGACGGCACCATGGCCACCCCGGAGCTGGCGTAGGGCAGGTAATTGGAAAAGATCTGCCCCTTGGCCAGGCTGGCGCCGATGTTTTCCTCGACGAAGGGGCGGCGCGCCAGAATCGTGCCGTCGGCCTTGGCCAGGAAGATCACCCCGTCATTGCCAATGCCGAAGCTGGCGAAGTACTTGTCGAAGTACGACATCTTGATGGTCGCCAGGGCCACACCGAGGAACTGGCCGTTTTCATCATTGATGCGCCTTGAGAGCGGGATGATCCATTCGCCCGTGGTGCGGCTGCGGATGGCATTGCTGATGCGCGGCACCAGGGACGTATGGCTGGCGTGGAACTGAAAATACTCGCGATCCGAGTTGTTGGCAGCGGGTGGAATCTTGTCGAATGATGACAGCAGCCATTGGCCGTCCTTGCCGTAGATAAATACGCCATGCAACTGATTGACCGACCTGACCTGTTGCTCGACGAAGGCCTGGACATTGGAGTTGTTGTGCGCGCTGCGGCGGTTGGCCTGGAACAGTTCGATGGTGCCGCTGAGCACGATATTGGCTTCATCGAAGGCATCGGCGGCCTGCTGGGCCATGGCCTTGGCCAGGTTGGTGCTGTCGGTGCGGGCATGATCGAGTTCGTGATCGCGGGCCTGGAGCAGTTGATAGATCGACAGGCCGATAATCGACGCACAGACCACGATGATGAAAGCGATGGAGACCTTCACCACAGGCATGCGCTTGAGCCTTCCGGTGAAGCTCTTCTGGGTCGAGGTTAAAAGCTCAGGCAAAGGTAAGGCGTCCTGTGGCGAGGAGAAAAAGTCTCTTTGCTCTGTAAGGGGATATCTGTGTTATCGACAATGGCCGGGGATTCTGAATGCAATGCCCAGTCAACTCGGCATAACTATAGCGGAGCGTGGCAGGTGTATTTCGGCGAATTCGGACAGCCTTTTCCACGTCGTTTCATATCCGCGTTTTTTTGTTTAGCTTATATGTGACATTTAATTGTTTATGGCCCATTGACACCCTGCGGGCGTCTTCTATCATCGGCAGATCTTTCGGTCTGCCGAAAACTTCCTGTCTGCTTTCGCAACCCCTGCGCATGGTCAAGCTCCTCTGTTGCGGGTTGGGGCATCATTTCTCTTCGATTTCACTGTTTTGGAAAGGAATCTCCCGTGGTGCTGAACCTACGTAGCAAAGTGATCCTGTTAGCGATTGTGCCCAGCCTGTTACTGGCTGCCGTCATCAGCGCCATCGCCTTTGTGGTCCTGGAAAAACTGGCGACTGAAGAAGTCGACCAGACCCGCACCCTGTTGACCGAAGAGCGGCGTTTATCGCTCAAGAACTACACCGAAATCGGTCTTGCCGCGATCAAGCCGATCTACGATGCCGCGGCGCCAGGCGATATGGCTGCCCGGGACAAGGCCGTGCAAGTACTGCGCAAGTTGAACTACGACAAGGCCGCTTACTTCTATGGCTATAACTCGGCCAGTGTGCGGGTGTTCTGGGCAGATAAAGACCAGGATATCGGCAAGAGCTTTATTGACTCCAAGGACGCCAATGGCGTGCCGGTGGTCAGTGGTCTGGTCGAGGCGGGCAAGTCCGGCAAGCATTTCTTCCGCTATGACTGGCCGACGCCAGGCAGTGACAAGCCCGTTCCCAAACTCGGCTATACGGTGTTCCTGGACAAGTGGGACCTGATCTTCGGCACCCAGGTGAACCTGGACGATATCGAACAGCAGGTACAGGCCATTTCTGCTGATCGTCACAGCCGGATCGGTTCCTACACGGCGTTCATCATTGCCATCGCCGCGGTGCTGTTGGCCCTGGTGGCGGGTGTCGGTGCGCTGTTGGCCAACAGCATCGTCAAGCCGGTACTGGCGATCAAAAACAAGCTCGATGACATTGCCGCCGGTGACGGCGACCTGACCCACCGCTTGCCCATCACCAGCAACGACGAACTGGGCGTGCTGGCCAACTCGTTCAACCTGTTCGTGGAGAAGATTCACACTCTGGTGCGGCAGATTGCCGAGATGACCGGGCAGTTGACCGGGCTGGTCGGCGACATGTCGTCCCAGGCCGGACGCTCCGAGCATCAGATGGAGCTGCAGCGCCAGGAGACCGATCAGGTCGCCACCGCCATTCATGAGATGTCCACGGCGGCGCATCAGGTCTCGGTCAGTGCCCAGGGCGCCTCTCAGGCGGCCAGGCAGACCAGCGATGTCGGCAGCGAAGCGCGCCGGGTGGTCACCGAGAGCATTGCCAGTATTCATGAACTGATCGGTGAGATCAGTGACAGCAGCTCGTCCCTGGATCATCTGCAGAAGAATGTGGAGTCCATCGCCAGTGTGGTCGATGTGATTCGCTCCATCGCCGAGCAGACCAACCTGCTGGCCTTGAACGCGGCCATCGAAGCGGCCCGTGCCGGGGATGCCGGGCGTGGTTTTGCCGTGGTCGCCGACGAAGTCCGCGCCCTGGCCAGTCGCACCCAGAAAAGCACCCAGGAGATCAATGAAATGATCGGCCTGTTGCAGCGCGGCACACAGGATGCCGTCACCTCCATGAGCCGCTCCAGCGAGACCGGCAAGACCACCGGCGAGCTGGCCAACCAGGCGGGCAAGTCCCTGGATGCCATCGGCCATCTGATCGAGACCATCAACGACATGAACGCGCAGATCGCCAGCGCCTCGGAAGAGCAGACCTCCGTGGCCGAGGAGGTCAGCCGCAGCATGACCCAGATCGCCCAGTCGGTGGATAGCGTGGCCGATGATGCCCAGGGTGGTGCGCAGACAGCGCGTAGCCTGAATGAGTTGGGTAATCGTCTGGGTGGATTGGTAAAACAGTTCCGTATTTGAGTGCTTCGCGGGAGCCCATGTGGGAGCGAATTCATTCGCGAAGAGGCCGGTACATCCGCTAGATATTTGCCGTCTGGCAGGCCTCTTTCGCGAATGAATTCGCTCCCACATTAGACTGTGATCCCCAGCAGGCCCCATAACGCATGTACCCGTGGATTGTATTTATATATAGCTATCTAGCTATCTTTATATATGCCAAGGACGCACGATGACTTTTTCTTCCACCTCACGACTCTGCCCCCTCCTGGCTCCTTGGCTGATGCGCATTGGCGCGCTGGCGATCACCCTGATCATCTTTCTGATCGACAGCTTAAGTTCCCTCGATGTGGCCATCGCCGTGTTGTACATCGTGGTGATTCTGATTGCCGTGGACCTGTTTTCGCGTCGCGGTGTGTTAATCGTGGCCTATGCCAGCGTGGCCCTGACCCTGATCGCTTATGTGGTCGCCCACGGGGATGAGTTCTGGGGGCCGGCGTTCGGTCGTTGTCTGGTGAGCCTGGCGGCCATTGCCATCGCCGGGTACCTGGCCCTGAAGAACAAGGCTGGCAAGGACCAGTTGCAGGAGCAGATACGCCTGCTGCATCGCAGCGAGGCATTTCTGGCCGGGGCCCAGCGGCTGAGCCAGACCGGCAGCCTCGGCCTGGAATTGCCTGGTACCGCCATGTACTGGTCCGATGAGGCGCGACGGATTTTCGAGTTCGACGCCGTACAGCGGCCTTCGGTGGACGCCATGCTTGAGCGTACCCATCCCCAGGATCGCAAGCTGCTGCGCTCGATCATCGAACAGGCCGCTGCCGGTACCGTGAACCTGGCCGCCGAGTTTCGCCTGCAGATGCCCGACGGCCGCACCAAGCATGTTCGCATGCTGGCCCGGGAGGTCGAGGACGGCGCCGGTCATCGTGAGTATGTCGGCGCCCTGATGGACGTCACCACGGCCAAGAACGCCGAGGAGGCCCTGCATCGCTCCCAGAGCGACCTGGCTCATATCACCCGAGTCACGACGTTGGGCGAGTTGGCGGCGTCCATTGCCCATGAAGTCAATCAACCCCTGGCCGCTGTCATCACCAATGCCGAGGCCGGGCTGCGTTGGCTGAATCGCGAAGTGCCGGACACCGACGAGGTGCGCGCCGCCATCGAGCGGGCCAAAACCCAGGCGCATCGTGCCAGTGAAGTGATCCGGCGCATTCGGGCGCTGTCACGCAAGACCGACCCGCAGAACGTCAGCCTCGATCTACCCGAGGTGCTCGAAGAGTCCATCGCCCTGGTCCAGCGCGAAATCCAGCGCCAGCGCGTGACCCTGAGCGTCCAGATGGACGAGCCGCTGCCCTCGGTGCGCGGCGATCGCATTCAGCTGCAACAGGTGATCATCAACCTGATCATGAACGCCGTGCAGGCCATGGCTGGCGTTCAGGACGGCCGCCGCAACCTGCACGTGCACCTGCGCTACACCGGCGACGAAGGCGTGGTGCTGCAGATCCGTGACAGCGGCCCCGGTATCGATGCGCAGAACATGCCCAGCCTGTTCGACCCGTTCTTCACCACCAAGGCCAATGGCATGGGCATGGGCCTGTCGATCTGCCGCTCGATCATCGAATCCCATGGCGGCCGGATCTGGGCGGACAGTGAACCGGGGCAGGGCGCGTTGTTGAGTTTTGCCTTGCCCAAGGAGACGTTGCAGGAAGTGAATAACTGATGGTGGGACCGGCTTTAGCCGGGAAGGCGTCCTTGCCGATCAAACACATGCAGCGGATGTACCGGCCCTTTCCCGACTAAAGCCGGTCCCACAAAAATCAGACCGCTTTTATACCCAGGTATAGATCCGCCAACCCGATAGCTGATCGGCACGGGCATTGCTGGATGCTAAGGTCGCGTCCTTATGCTTGAACCCCCATTCACTCTCACTCAGGAAGACATCCAGCATGTTCAGCACAAGTCGCCGCAGGATCGGCCTCTGGCTGTTGTCGGCCATGGCCATGGCCGGTGTGCTGGGCGGTCTGTTGTACCTGGATTATCGTCAGGTCCAGCGTCAGGCCGAGGCGGATATCGGCAATCTCAACCTGATCTTCGAAGCGCGTTTGAATGCCACGCTGCAAGGCTTCCAGGCCAGCCTGCAAGGCATCGCCCTGCGCATCGATGACAGCCTGTTCAGTATGCCGGCGGGCAGTGCGGCGGGGCAGCGCAAGCTCAAGGCGCTGGAGAGTCGCTTTGTCGAAATGGGTGATTTCGACGTGCTGGCCAGCGATGGCCGGCTGTTGCTGCGCACCGATGAAAAAAGCGCCGAGCCGTCGACTGACGAGCTGCATTTCTGGGCCAGTCTGACGCCGCAGCCCGACGATGGACGCAGCCTGGGGCCGATGGTCATGGGCAACGACAAGGGCCGAGACGTGCTGCACATGGCGGTCCCGGTGTTCGACAACCAGCGTCGGCATATTGGCTGGGTGGCGTTCAGCCGCCCGCTCAAGACCATGCTGGAGCTGTTCGATCAGATCGATGTCGGCCGCCATGGCGTGATTACCGTGCGCCGTGCCGATCGCCCTGATCTGGTACTGCGCGCGCCCAAGGCCGATAACCCTTACCGCCAGTACGCCGCCGACAAGATCGATCAGATGATCGCCAGGGGTGAGCAGCAGGGCACGGTGGTCATGTCGTCGCGCATCGATGGCATCAAGCGCCTGTATGGCTTCAAGCGCGTCGGCCAGTTTCCCCTGGTGATCGTCACCGGCCTGGCGTCCGAGGATTATCTGGCGAGCTGGAAATACACGGTCATCGCGGCGGTGTTGATGTTCAGTGTGCTGTTGCTGGCAATTTTCGGCTTGAGCCAGCGCTTGCAGCGCATTCGTCTGCGCCGTCAGCAGGTGGTCGATGAGCTGCGCGACAGCGCCTTTCACGATGCCCTGACCGGCCTGCCCAACCGGCGTTTCCTGCGCGAGCGGGTCAACCATTGCATCAGTGCGTGCAGCGCCGGGCAGCAGCGTCTGGCGCTGTTGTATTTCGACGTTGATAACTTCAAGACCATCAACGACTCCCTCGGCCACGTCTCCGGTGATCTGATCCTCGAAGGCCTGGCCCAACGCCTGCTGGCCTTGCAGCCGCAGGTGGACACCGTGGCGCGGCTGGGCGGCGATGAGTTTCTGATTCTGATCAGCGACGACAACCGCGAGTACCTGGTCGAGGTGATCGAACAGGTGCTGCAGGCGGTACGCGAGCCGTTCCAGATCCAGGACTATCGCCTCGCCGTCAGCGCCTCCATTGGTGTGGCGCTGTACCCCGAGCACGGTAATGACTTCGGCTCGTTGCTCAAGGCTGCTGATACCGCGCTCTATCAGGCCAAGAACAACGGTCGCAACACCTGGGCTTTCTATGAGGCGGCCATGGGCGAGCGCGGCCTGTGGCTGTTGCAGATCCAGACCCAGCTGCGCAACGCCCACGAGCAGGCTGAACTGAGCATTCATTATCAGCCCCAGATCGATCTGCTGACCGGTCGGGTCATTGGCGCCGAGGCGCTGATGCGCTGGTGGCACCCGGAGAAGGGCGCTATCCCGCCATCGGAGTTCATTCCAGTGGCTGAATCCAGCGGCCTGATCCTGCCCATGAGCCACTGGCTGCTGCATGAGGTGTGCAAGCAGGCGATGGCCTGGCAGCGCGCCGGTTTCGGTGAGCTGACCGTGGCGATGAATTGCTCGGCCGTGCAGTTTCGTCAGGACGGTTTGGTCGAGCAGGTTCGCCAGGCCTTGCAGGACACCGGGCTCAAGCCTTCGCTGCTGGAACTGGAGTTGACCGAGTCGATCCTGATCGAGAACTCCGAGCGGGTCATGACCATGATCCGCGACCTCAAGGCCCTGGGCGTGAAGATGTCCATCGATGACTTCGGCACCGGTTATTCGAGCATGGCTTACCTCAAGCGTTTTGAGGTCGACAAGCTCAAGATTGACCAGTCCTTCGTGCGCGGCATGCTCGATGATCCCAAGGATGCCGCCATTGTCCGCGCGGTGATCGGCCTGGGCCACAGCCTGGACATGACGGTGATTGCCGAGGGCATCGAACACTCGGGCATCGTTGCGGCACTGATCGACCATGGCTGTGACGAGGCGCAGGGCTATCACTACGCCAAGCCCCTGGCAGTGGCCGACTTTCACCGCTACATGCTGGCGCACCGACAAGCTGTGCCTGCTTGATCGAACGGTCAGAAAATACGCCTTCGGTCAGTCTGGCCCGCGCTTTATACGTGGGTATGATTTCGCCACGAGCGCGCACTGGTTAACGTGCAACTCTGCGCCACGTCGGTGCAGGGTGGTTCATTTCAATTGAAGGTAAAGGGTTTGTCCAAGCTTCCGGTGATAGCGGTTGTCGACGATGACACGGCAGTGCGCACGGGCATCGACAGCCTGATTCGTTCGCTGGGCTGGCGGGCGTGCCTGTTTGCCTCGGCCATGGCGTTCCTCGACTCCGACTGCCTGAATCAGGCCGATTGTCTGATTACTGATGTGCAAATGCCTGAGATGAGTGGCCTGCAACTGCATGAGCAATTGACGGCCCGGGGCTTTGCGATCCCGACGCTGTTTATTACGGCATTCCCCGAAGACAGCATCCGCCGTCGGGCCATGACCGGCAGCGCGGTGGGCTTTCTGGCCAAGCCCTTCAGCGCCCAGGCGTTGATTGATTGCCTGGAGTCGGCGCTGGCCTGACGCCACCCTCTGAATTAAAAATACTCAATTTGGTTTCTAATTATGTGGGAGCGGATTTATCCGCGAAGAGGCCGGTACACACGCTGCATTTGTGTTGTTTTCAAAACCGTCTTCGCGAATGAATTCGCTCCCACAGGCTGTGTTCCCGCCCCGGCAAAGTGTTTTCTGCTCGACAGCGCGGTGCCGAAGACGGGGCGGGATCTCCCGCAGAACTGGCTCCCACAACATCGTTATTTGCGATGACTATGACGTCTTGATTTCCAGCAGCTGGGCCATGCGCACCAGCTCGGCGAAGGAGCGGGCGTTCATCTTCTTCATGGCATGACCACGGTGGATCTTCACCGTGATCTCGCTCAGGCCGATTTTCCCGGCAATTTGTTTGTTCATCAGACCCGAGGCCGCCAGGGCCATGATTTCCTGTTCGCGCGGGGTCAGGCTGGCGTAGCGCTCGCGCATCTGGCGGTTGGCCTTTTGCGCTTCACGGCCCTGGCGGTCCTTGTCCAATGCGCTGGTCACGGCATCGAGCAGATCCTGCTCACGAAACGGTTTGGCCAGAAAATCCACGGCGCCAGCCTTCATCGCCCGTACGGTCATGGCGATATCGCCGTGACCGGTCATGAACACGATGGGCAGTTCGACCTGGGCCTTGGCCAGCTCATTCTGGAAGTCCAGGCCACTGGTGCCTTGCAGGCGCACGTCCAGAACCAGGCAACTGGGCACGTCGGGGCGCGGGTACTGGGCGAATTGGGCGACCGAGGCGAAGGTGGCCACGCGCAATCCGATGGAGCGCAACAGGCTGCCCAGGGCTTCAAGCAGGGCAGTGTCGTCATCAATGATGAAGACCAAAGGATCATTGCTGGCGGCCACTGCTCTCTGGTTCAGTGGATGGTCGTCGTTCATCTAGGCTTCCACGAGGCGCTGGCGAGGGCATGAGTCTAGCCTCAAGGTGCTCTGGAACAAACGTCCGGCAGGCATTTTTTGGTACGGTTGTGCGCTTGACTGTCATGGTTTTGCGACAGATGGCAATCAGCCATTTCGTTACCGGGCATTGAGCATAGATATTGCATAGAGATCAAGGGGTAAGCGCGGAGAGTGCATATTCGACTCAACCAGCTCTTTATACGCCTTCGACATCTCTATTCCTTAAGGGCGCCCGTACAGATGTTACTGTGCAGGCTGTCCGAGACCCTGGCTGAAACTTTTTCGCAGTGAGAAACAAAGTAATGCCGATGATTCCCCTGCTGATTTGCGACGACTCCAACATGGCGCGCAAGCAGTTGCTCCGGGCTTTACCCAGCGACTGGGATGTTTCGGTCACGATGGCCACCAACGGCCAGGAAGGCGTTGATGCGATCCGTCAGGGACTGGGGAAAGTGGTGCTGCTGGACTTGACCATGCCGGTCATGGATGGCTATCAGGCATTGGCGGTCGTACGCGAAGAAAACCTCGACGCGCAGATCATCGTCGTCTCCGGCGACATTCAGGAAGAAGCCGTACGCCGCTGCATGGAGCTGGGCGCGCTGGCGTTCCTGAAAAAGCCGGCTGATCCAGAAGAGCTCAAACAGACCCTGAACCGTCTTGGCCTGCTCGGCGTGCCGTCTACCGCGCCGGCGGTGATCCCGACGGCCGCGGTATCGCGTATCAGCCTGCACGATGCCTTGCGCGAGATCGTCAACGTCGCCATGGGTCGCGCCGCCGCGCTGCTGGCCCGGGTGCTGGGGGTGTTCGTGCAGTTGCCGGTGCCCAACGTCAACATGCTCGAAGTTGGCGAACTGCACATGGCCCTGGTCGACGCCCAGAGCCGCGACCGCCTGACCGCTGTCTGCCAGGGCTATATCGGCGACTGCATCGCCGGCGAAGCGCTGCTGCTGTTCCATGACTCGGAAATCGCCGACATGGCCAGGCTGATGCAGCGCGATTCGGCCGATTACACCGATATGGAAATGCTTCTGGACCTCTCGGCCGTGCTGATTGGTGCCTGCCTGAGCGGGATCGCCGAGCAGATCGATGTCGAATTCTCCCAGGGCCACCCTCAGGTGCTGGGCAAGCTCGGCGGTATCGATGAGCTGATTCGTATCAACCAGCAGCGCTGGAAGAAAACCCTTGCCGTGGAGATCAGCTACAGCCTGGAGGGCCATAACATTCATTTCGATTTGCTGATGTTGTTCACCGAAGACTCGGTCGAGCTGCTCTCGCACAAACTTGCTTATCTGATGAGCTGACCCATGAACAACATCGATCTCAAAGAACTGCACTGGATGCTCACCATTACCCAGAACATCGACGTGGGGCTGGTGGTGCTTGATCGCGATTATCGGGTGCAGCTATGGAACACCTTCATGGAGAACCGCACCGGCGTGCTGCCTGACAAGGCGGCCAACCAGTCGTTTTTCAAGCTGTTCCCGGAAGTCAACGAGCGCTGGTTCAGCAAGAAGATCGAAAGCGTGGTCACTCTGGGCACGCCGGCGTTCACCATCTGGGAGCAGCGGCCCTACCTGGTACGGTTCAAGAACTACCAGCCGATTACCGGCCAGGAAGACTTCATGTACCAGAACACCACGCTGTTCCCGCTGCGTTCGACCACCAGCGAGATCAGCCATATCTGCCTGGTGATCTACGATGTCACGGACGTGGCCACCAACCGTCACCAGTTGCAGGCGGCCAACAATGCCCTGCTGGAGCTGTCCAGCACCGACCGCCTGACCGGCCTGTTCAACCGCGGCCACTGGGAAGAAGTGCTGAAGAACGAATACGCGCGTCATTGCCGCTATGACTCCCAGGCCACCCTGGTGATGTTCGACATCGACCATTTCAAGCGGGTCAACGACACCTACGGCCACCAGATGGGCGATAAAGTCATCCAGCGTGTGGCCGAAGTGACCCGCCAACTGGCACGCACCGCCGATATCGCCGGCCGCTACGGCGGCGAGGAATTCGTCGTGCTGCTGCCCGATACCGACAAGGACGGCGGGCGGATTTTTGCCGAGCGTTTGCGCCAGGCCATCGAGGCCCAGGAGATGAGTCACGAGGGCCAGGTGATCCGTTGCACCATCAGTCTGGGGGTCGCAGATCTGTCGCAACCCACCGCAGATTACAAGACCTTGATCGAATGGGCCGACCAGGCGCTGTATAGCTCGAAGAAAAACGGCCGGAATCGGGTCACAGTCCACGAATAATGGCTGGAAACGCCCGATCTTGAGCACGATTCAGCTTTTTTTCATGACGCAGTACTCAATCGGCGATGTCCTAAATCCACAGTG
Organism: Pseudomonas sp. Pseusp88; assembly: GCF_047303955.1. Lineage (NCBI taxonomy): Bacteria > Pseudomonadati > Pseudomonadota > Gammaproteobacteria > Pseudomonadales > Pseudomonadaceae > Pseudomonas > Pseudomonas sp. Pseusp88. The sequence goes on from NZ_JBGLYM010000056.1 coordinate 11,759, forward strand.
GCGGCAAGCAGCTAGTATGTGGGTCGTTCACCCAGTGTCAGGAGCCAGGTCCTAGCATGGAATGCGAAGAGGCACTGGGAGAACACTTGATTGGATACCTGCGAGGTCGCCCGACTTCGCAGCCCGGACATTTCGCCTTCTGCGATGTGTCGGCACGCTGGGCCATGTCTGCTAGGATCGCGATTTTGCGCTGACCTTCAGGGACATCATGCGAGCCACTTCTACCCTTACCGTTACCCCTGTCGACCAGCCTCTGGTCGGACGTGTCAGCCCGCCGGGCTCGAAATCGATCACCAATCGGGCCCTGTTGCTGGCTGGCCTGGCCAAGGGCACCAGCCGCCTGAGCGGCGCACTCAAGAGCGATGACACCCGGGTCATGTCCGAAGCCCTGCGCCTGATGGGCGTGCAGGTCGACGAGCCGGACGACAGCACCTTTGTCGTCACCAGCAGCGGTCATTGGCAGGCGCCGCAACAGGCGCTGTTCCTCGGCAACGCCGGTACTGCCACACGCTTTCTGACCGCGGCGCTGGCCAATTTCGAAGGCGAATTCGTCGTCGATGGTGATGAATACATGCGCAAGCGTCCCATCGGTCCGCTGGTCGATGCCCTGCAACGCATGGGTGTGGATGTCAGCGCGCCGAGCGGTTGCCCGCCGGTGACCGTCAAGGGCCTGGGTGGCCTGGCGGGTGGACGTATCGAGATCGATGGCGGCCTGTCCAGCCAGTATGTTTCGGCACTGCTGATGGCCGCTGCCTGCGCCAAGGGCCCGATTGACGTCGCCCTGACCGGCAGCGAGATCGGCGCCCGTGGTTACGTCGACCTGACCCTGGCCGCCATGCAGGCCTTCGGTGCGCAAGTCCAGGCCCTGGACAACGGCACCTGGCGCGTCGCCCCGACCGGCTACCAGGCCACGGACTTCCATATCGAGCCGGACGCCTCGGCGGCTACTTATCTGTGGGCGGCCCAGGCCCTGACCGGCGGCGCCATCGATCTGGGTGTCGCCGCTGAAGACTTCACCCAGCCGGACGCTGAAGCGCGCCTGCTGATCGAGCGTTTCCCGAACATGCCTGCCGTGATCGACGGCTCGCAGATGCAGGACGCCGTGCCGACCCTGGCCGTGCTCGCCGCTTTCAATAACCAGCCGGTACGCTTCGTTGGCCTGGCCAACCTGCGGGTTAAAGAGTGCGACCGCGTCTCGGCGCTGTCCCATGGCCTTTGCGCCATCGCTCCGGGCCTGGCCGAAGAGCAGGGCGATGACCTGCTGGTCCACGCCAATCCAGCCTTGGCCGGACAAACAGTTGACGCCCTGATCGACACCCATGCCGACCATCGCATCGCCATGTGTTTCGCCCTGGCCGGCCTGAAAATCGCCGGCATCCGCATCCAGGACCCGGACTGTGTCGGCAAGACCTACCCCGGCTACTGGGATGCCCTGGGCTCCCTGGGCGTACAGACCCTGCGTCAGGACTGAACCATGACCCCAGCACTGCCTCCCGAACTGCTCGCCCGCGCCCAGACCCTGATCGATCGCGGCGGGCGGCGCCTGCTGGGTATCGTCGGCACGCCCGGGTCGGGTAAATCCACCCTGGCCCAACTGCTCGCCGATGCCCTCGGCGAGCAGGCGGTGGTCGTACCCATGGACGGCTTCCACCTGGCCAACCGCGAACTGGCCCGCCTTGATCGGGCTTCACGCAAAGGCGCACCGGACACCTTCGACGTTGGCGGCTACCGCGCCCTGTTGGCACGTCTGAAGCAACAGCAACAGGACGAAACGATCTACGCGCCGCTGTTTCAGCGCGAAATCGAAGAGTCCATTGCCGGCGCCATCACCATCCTGCCACAGGCCCGACTGGTCATCAGCGAAGGCAATTACCTGCTGCTCTCCCAAGGCCCATGGGCTCCAGTTGCCTCGCTTTTTGACGAGTGCTGGTTTGTGTCAGTAAGTGCTGAAGAGCGTCACTTTCGGTTAATGCAGCGGCATCAGCAGTTTGGCCGCAGTGAAGAGGCGGCGAGGGCGTGGATTGACTCGACCGATGAGCCGAATGCGCGGTTGATCGAAGGGGATCGGGACAGGGCGGATTGGGTGGTTGATTGGTGTTAGAAGAGCCCGTTGTGTTTACGATGTTGCGCTGTCACGTAGCAAACAGTTGGCAGGGGTAGGGAGCAAATCAGGTGGGAGCGAATTCATTCGCGAATAGGCCAGTACATCCGACGCACCAATATCGTCTGAAATCCTGCTTGCACGAATGAGTTCGCACACAATCACTCCATACACGCCCACAGAGTTTTGTCGACTCAACAGGTTTTGCAACGAAGTCAGACACGTCATCTGACGCATCATTTTTCTTTAACACGGTCGGCAAGCGACATACTTTTCAGAGCGATTAGTACAGGACATTACACGGTCTAGATCTGTACCTCCTTCAGGACTCAAATCGAGATTGCCTTTTGCGTCCAGGACAATATTGGTGCCATACCATTTGGGGATGACTTTCACGCACCCCCTGAAAGACTTATCTACCCACCAATCCACGACCATGAAAAAACGCTCGTCAGGAAAAAATATGCCTGGTTCAGTCGCTCTGTCGCCTGGAAATAAAGCACCTCGATAGATATCTGGCCGAGCTGAAAGAACAGTTCACTGGCTATGCCTTGGCGGATGTGATCCGCGTCGGCCAAGGTGCTTAGCGAATACGAGCTGAGCAAGCTGGCCAAGCCGGGAGAGTCTTATGCCGATGCGTTGCAGCGGTTGAATATGCGGCTGAAGAAATAGCCGTTTGCCACGGTGCGAAAAAACGGAAACCCTGTCTGTGGGCAAGCCTCGCTCCAAGCAAGAGGGTAGTGGCTCCAAAAAACATCGTGAACTGGCGACATCACACGCAATAAGATCTTGCGATCAGGACCCGCATTGTCATAGCTATCACTGTGCAATCACAGATAGCGCGCACCCTTCAGCTAGCCCGGTAGAACTCAGAGCTATAGGTCATCAGAGCGATAAAAAATCCGACCAATGTTTTCTGCATGTATCAACAGTGTTGATACTTTTTCAGGGCGACGTTAATGTATCTTCATTGTTGATACAAGGTTGAGGATTTCGCCATGCAAGTCACTATAAAGAAATGGGGCAATAGCCCTTCTGTTCGAATCCCGGCCGCTGTTATGAAGTCGGCGAATCTGTCTTTGGATTCAGTCGTTGATGTGCGGACTGAAAACGGTCGTGTGGTGCTTGAGCCGGTTTACCCCCAGCAGGAGGTTGACCTGGATGCGTTGATCGCCGGTATCACCGAGGAAAACGCGCATACGGAGGTGAGTTTTGGATCAGCCATTGGGAAGGAAATATTCTGATGGTTCGTCGTTATGTTCCTGATTCCGGTGACATTGTTTGGCTTTATTTCGATCCGCAGGCAGGGCATGAGCAAGCAGGGCACAGACCTGCCGTTGTACTCAGTCCTTCAAGCTATAACCATAAGACAAGCCTGATGCTGTGTTGCCCCATGACCACCCAGCTCAAAGGGTATCCGTTTGAGGTCGAAGTGGTCGGTGAGCGTTCAGGGGCTGTATTAGCGGACCAAGTTAAGAGTCTTGACTGGAAAGCCCGCAGAGCTGAGTTCAAAGGCAAAGTCTCTGCGGCGGAGCTGAGTGCGATACGACGTCTGGCTGTGGCTCTGATTGGCAAGCCATAGGCTTGATCAATCCGGCAAAAGCCCAGCCCGACCAAGGGCCATGCCCCTGCGCAACCTATTCCCCATTCCACAGTCCATTGGGCATCAATTCAAACCGATGAACCCCCAACCATGAGCCGCTTCCAACAGATTGTCGCCAACCCGCAAGGCCGGGATTTTGCCGTGGGCGATATTCACGGCCATTTCAGCCGTTTGCAGGCGGCGCTGGCCGCGGTGGAGTTTGATGCGGCGGTGGATCGGCTGTTCAGCGTCGGTGACCTGGTGGATCGCGGGCCGGAAAGTGCGCAGTGTCTGGAGTGGCTGGCTCAGCCGTGGTTTTTTGCCGTGCAGGGTAATCACGAGGCCCTGGCGATTCAGCATGTGCAGGGCCGGATACCGGATTACCGCCTGTATATGGCCAGCGGCGGGGCCTGGTTTCTCGATCTGACACCCCAGGCGCAGCGGCTCTATGCCGAGCGCTTTGCGCAGATGCCGATTGCCCTGGAAGTCGAGACCGCAGAAGGCCCTGTAGGCCTGGTCCATGCCAATTGCCCGCTGCCCAGTTGGGCGATGTTGCGCGACACACTGCTGGGCTATCTGCCGGGTCTGGAGCGGGCCGAAGAGGTGTGCCAGTGGTCCCGTGAGCGTCAACGCAGCCAGGATGCCAGCGGTATTCCCGATCTGCGGGCCATGGTGGTGGGTCATACCCATCTGCCCAATCCGGATGTGCTGGGCAATGTCTTTCATATCGACACCGGCGGCTGGCGTTCCGATGGCCGTGGGCGGTTCACGCTGCTGGATCTGGCCCGCCTGGCGTTCTACTAATGGCTTCACGCTTTCACTGCGGGCGTGCATGCTGCTGGCGCTGCAACGCCTGACCATTACGCTGGATGATCTGGAGTACGACACGTTTATGTTGTCGAGATCGGCACTGATTCGCAGCCAATACAGGAATACTGACTTTTTGTGGGAGCGAATTCATTCGCGAAGGGGCTGCTCTGGCTTTACAGCAAACATAGAATCTCCCACCCTGGCCTTTGTCTGCTACGCGCCTGCGCTGTGTCAGAAGCATCGACAGCGCCTACAAAACCTTACTTCGTGTGATCCCGATCTCTCGCAGCTGCGCTCGTACTTCATCGCTGCTTAGCGCAAGAGAAGGACTACTTTCAAGGCGTCATAAGCAGGAGCCACCTCGCTGACAAGCCAGCTTTCCACTTCACTATCGTGGGCCGCCTCAATGGAAATGGCATCGTCTTCGGTATCTGCCTTGGTCTTCATGGGAGCACCTTTACTTGGCAATCGGATCCAGCCCACTGGCCTTGATCGCCTTGGCCGCCTGTTGTGAGGCCAGGAATTCCAGCAGTTGGCGGGCCTGCTCGGGGTGGGTAGTGCGGCTGACGATGCCGCCCGCGTAGAGGGTCATCTGCTGGGCTTGATCCGGGATCAGGCCGACGATGTCGATGCCTTCCACCGGCTTGAGTTCGCTCAGCTGCTGGAAGCCGATCTGCGCTTCGCCCCGGGCCACGACTTCACCTACGGGCGTGGCTGGAATCATCTTGCTTTTGTCCTTGAGACGGTCGCCGATGTGCATCTGGTTGAACAGTACCCGTGACAGGTAGACGCCGCTGGCGCTGTCGGAATAGGCGATGCTCTTGGCGTCGAGCAGGGTCTGCTTGAAGGCTTCCATGGTGCTGATATCAGGTTTCGGGTCACCGTGGCGGATGGCCATGGCGATATAGGATTTGCCCAGTTCGACGCGGCTTTTCGGGTCGACCAGGCCGTCCTTGATCAGCCGGTCCAGGGCGCTGCTGACCATCAGCACCACATCGGCCGGCTCCTTGCGGGCCAGGCGGTTGGGGATGGCCTGGGGGGTGGCGCCCATGGACGGCGCGGCCTGAGCCACCAGGCGCACGCCGGTGCGTTGTTCATAATCGGCACTCAGGGCCTGGAAGGCGGACATGATGCCGCCGGAGCTCAAGATGACCAGTTCGACGGGTTTCGGGGCTGTAGCGGCATTGACGAAAGCCGCAGGTATCAAGGTAATTGCAGCGCCGAGTAGAAAGGGAAGCAGTTTTTTCATGTGCACAAGAGCCTGACTGTGAAAGGAACGCGGGGGCGATTATGTGGCAAAGTCGCCTCGGGTGTACGGATATCGAAAGTGCAGACAATAGCCGCGTTACAGAGCAAGGCAGCAGAGTCGTTTCACTGAGCTAAGTTTCATGAAACCTGCGCCGTCCGTTCAGCGGTCCGGGGCTGCACCGCTCGTCGTTTGCGTCCGCTGCCCATGGGCGGCGATGCCACACTGCCTGTAAAGGGGAATCGGAATCCCCGGCCCAGGACCTGCCAATGATCGATGATCATTTACCAGGGGCCTCGTGCAGTATTCATGGTCGTTCGCGTGTAGATGAAAGTTCAGAGCGCCCGGTTTCACCAAGCCCGGCCGGACCCGATCCGGTGGCGGCAGCCATCCCCGCACTATCCCTCCCTGATGACCGGGCTGCACCGCCGGGACCGCGCATTGCCATTTTGTTATGCACCTATAACGGCGGGTCATTCCTTGAGCAGCAGTTGCAGTCGATCCAGCGTCAGACCTGGCCGAACTGGCAGGTGGTGATATCTGACGACGGCTCAAGCGACGACACCCTGGAAATTGTCAGGCGCTATCAGCACGTCTGGGGCGAAGACCGATTGCGTCTGTATGCCGGGCCGCGTCGCGGCTTTGCCCATAACTTCATGTCGATCACCTGCCGCACCGATATCGAGGCCGATGCTTATGCCTGGTGCGATCAGGACGATATCTGGCGCGAAGACAAACTGCAGGTCGCCGTGGCCTGGCTGCGGGGTATTCCCGCCGAGATCCCGGCGCTGTACCTGGGGCGTACCGAGCTGTTCAGTGACGCCGAGCAATCGCTGGGTTATTCGCCGCTGTTCCGTCGCCCGCCCTCGTTTGCCAATGCCCTGGTGCAGAGCATTGGCGGCGGCAATACCATGGTTTTCAACCGCACGGCCTGCCATCTGCTGCGCCTGAGCGGAACCTGCCAGGCGATCGTGTCTCATGACTGGTGGGCTTATCTGCTGATCTCCGGCGTCGGTGGCCAGGTGCGCTACGACGCCATGCCTTACGTGCTCTATCGCCAGCATGGCGGCAACCTGGTCGGCGCCAACTCCAGCTGGACGGCACGCTGGGTACGCCTGCGCATGCTGTTCCAGGGCCGTTTCAAGAACTGGAACAGCATCAATATCGAAGGCCTTGAACGTCTCGAACCGCAACTGACACCCGCCAACCGCCAACGCCTGACGACCTTCAAGCGCCTGCGTCACCAGGGGCTGGTGCTGCGGCTGTTCAACCTGCTGCGCTGCGGGGTTTATCGGCAGACGGTGCTGGGCAATATCGGCCTGGTGGTGGCGGTGGTTTTGAAGCGGCTTTGAGGGGCCATCAAACAACCTTGTGCCGTTGGAGCGAGGCTTGCCCGCGAAATGAGCGGCGCGATAAGACAAGCACACCGCGTCGACGCATTCGCGGGCAAGCCTCGCTCCTACAGCCATCACGAGTTCTCCCGTTTACTACGCCAATACTGCCCACTTGCCACCTATACCGTCCGGCGCAATCATTTGTGTATCAAGAGGTTGCAGGCATAACCTGATAACACGTCAAAACCCCGTCAGCGACGCAATGAACACCACCACTGAAACCGATATTTCCGGTCTCAGGTGTTACGACAAGGTTGTCGATGCTGTCACCTACACCGTTCCACGCGGCATCACCCGGGAAGCCCGAGGCCGTGTATGGATAGTGCGAGTCCTGAAAAACAAAGAACCGCTGGTCCACGCCCGCTTTACCGATGCACGCTTTGGCGGTACGCGGCGGGCGCTGGATGCGGCCATCATTCATCTGCTGCACAGCGGCCTGGCCTGGCGCAGTGAGGATGTCCTGTCGCTGAACGAACGCGCTGTGGTGCATTGGCGCAAGCGCAGCGGCGTGGGGTTATGTGCGGTGGCATATGTCAGTCGCACGGCCCAGGATCGCACTCACGCCGGACGCGGAGAAACCCTGTTTCTTGCGACCTTCCGACGCATCGCCAGCGGGCGGGGAATGGACAAGTTTCGCAGCAAGTTGATCGAGGTCCTGGAGCTGGCCTATGCGCTCAAGCATGACGGCGAAAAAGCACCCTATGCAGAGCAGAAAACGCTGCGTCGCGAGGCCGACAAAGTGCTTGAAAGTGAAGCCTTTCAGCGATTTCTCGAGGCCGGTCAGCGCAAGGTCGATCAAATCGTTGTGGCCGAGTATCTGGATACTGTCGAAGCGCCATAAAGGTCTCAAGTAACGGGTTGCTCAGCCGATGTTCAGGCATCTACCCAGCCCATAAAAATGAGCGCATTTCGCATGTTCAATCAACGTTTGAAAAAAGAGTTGGCGACCCTTCAGGAGGAGCTTTCGTCAGTCCAGCAGGTGCGTGAAAGTCTGGACAGCGAAATGTTGGTCGTGCACCTCGATGCCCAAGGACGGATTGAGTCAGTGAATGCCAATTTCGAAAAAGAAATGGGCTATCGGGCGGCCGATCTTTTGGGGCGTGCTCTGGAAGATCTGGTACCGGCCCACGTCAAGCAACTGGATTTTTTCCAGCGCCTGAAAACGGCCCTCAGCCGCGGCGAACACCTTAATGGTGCCGTGCGTCTGCTGCGCGGCAACGGTGACGAAGCCTGGCTACGCTCGATCCTGCAACCGGTGCGCGACAGCAGTGGCCGGGTCAAGTCTTTCACCCTGCACTCTAGCGACCTCACCCGCACCATCGAAAGCTCCCGCGAACATGAAAACCTGATCGCTGCGCTGCAACGCTCCACTGCAGTCATCGAGTTCAACCTGGACGGTACCGTGCTGGACGCCAATTCGCGCTTCCTCGGTGCCGTGGGTTACTCGCTGGAACAGGTCAAGGGCAAGCATCACCAGATATTCTGCGCGCCGGAGGAATACAACTCCCAGGCCTACCAGGACTTTTGGGAAAAACTGCGTCGCGGCGAATTCGTCACCGGCCGCTTCAAGCGCATCGACAGCCGTGGCCATACCGTTTGGCTGGAGGCTTCCTATAACCCTATTTCCGATGCCCATGACCGACTGTACAAAGTGGTCAAGTTCGCCACGGTCATCACCGACCAGGTCAATCGCGAAAACGCCGTCGCCGAGGCGGCGAACATCGCCTTCAGCACCTCCCAGCAGACGGATGGCACCGCCCAGAGAGGCGCCGGTGTGATTCAGGAAACAGTCGACGTGATGCGCGAACTGGCCCAGCACATGGAGCAAGCTGCCGAGAGCATCGCCGCCCTCGACAAGCAGTCTCAGATCATCGGCTCGATCATCAGCAGTATCAGTAGCATCGCCGACCAGACCAACCTGCTGGCCCTCAACGCTGCCATCGAAGCAGCCCGTGCCGGTGAGCAGGGTCGTGGTTTTGCCGTGGTAGCGGACGAAGTCCGGCAACTGGCCTCTCGTACCAGTAAGGCTACCGAAGAAATCGTCGGTGTCGTGGCACAGAACCAGAAACTGGCCGAGCAGGCGGTGACGATCATCGTCAATGGCAAACAACAGGCGCAGCAAGGCCTGGACCTGGCCAGCCAGGCGGGCTCGGTGATCGTCGATATCCAGGACGGCGCGCAGCGTGTGGTCAGTGCCGTGGGGCAGTTCGCCAATCAGTTGTCGAGTTAAGGGCGGGATTTGGACGCGAGGGGTTTTGCGCAGGCAAAATTAAGCCCGGCAAAAGCCGGGCTGGAGGGACAAGCGCCTGGGGATCAGCTCAGGCGGCTTGCACCAACGCGGTCAGCACCATCAGCGGCTACGCGGTTTGCACCAACGCGGTCAGCACCATCAGCAGCGACGCGGTTTGCGCCAACGCGGTCGGCACCATCAGCGGCTACGCGGTTTGCACCAACGCGATCAGCACCATCAGCAGCGACGCGGTTTGCACCAACGCGGTCGGCACCATCAGCGGCTACGCGGTTTGCACCAACGCGATCAGCACCATCAGCAGCGACGCGGTTTGC
>NZ_JBGLYM010000057.1:0-20981 GCF_047303955.1 Pseudomonas sp. Pseusp88
CACCCCCACGGCCACCCGCCCCGGCGCAACCATTGCGCGCCGGACCACCACCGGATGACCTTGCTCCACGACCTCGCGCACCCACGCCGGGGCGTCCAGGGGCAGCGCGCTCGGGCTCAGCCCCCAGAGCAGGTCGTGAGGCAGGATGGCGTTCATTACCACTGCGCCCGCAGCAGTTCGCGAACCCGCGAAGACGCCGCGCGGTTGCTCGCGCCCAGACGACTGCGCAGATCACTGCTGCCAGTACGCACATCGGCAATCGCGCTGAGCAGCACCTCCTGTACTTGCGTCAGATCAGCACCGGTCGGCTGGTCGATCTGACTGACCGCCAGGCTTTCCCAGAGCAGGCCAAGGCTGGCGTAGCTTTCAATGTCGTAGGCCATGGGCGGGATGCTGGCGGCGAGCTTTTCCAGTTCCTCGACACTGCGCAGAGTCACCCGCGCCGCCGACGCCTTGCCCATGGCATGCACCATTACGCCGGGGTCGCGCAGGGCAATCAGGCGATTGGCCTGGTAGCCGTGAGCGAGGAAGGCGCCGGACATGGCCTTGCCCACCAGCAGGCCAATCACCGGATGCCCGGTCAGACGCGCACGGGCATAGCTGTCCACAGCACCGGCCAGAGCCTGATGAATGCCCAGGGCTTCCTCGCGACGGCCATAAGCCTGGCTTGGCACATCGATAATCGCGATGAGAGGACGCTTCTGCGGGCTCTGACGATCCGCTTCGATCAGGTCGTCCACGGCCTTGGCCAGGCCCCAACCTTCAAGCAGGCCGACTTCGCCGCCACGAGCCCGTGGGAAACGGTTGCCAGGGTCAGCCACCACAGCGACCAGCCGCACCGGCTGCTCGCCCAGCAAAGTATCGGCGGCCAGCACCGATGCGGGCAGGCCAGGCACGGTCACGGCGTCCACGCTCAGGGCGTTGAACCAGTGCAAACCTCGTTGCGAAGCAGTCATTGCGGCTCTCCCCGATAAAGACGGCGAACAGTCTGTGGATCGATCTGGACGGTGGTGTCCAGTTGCATCAGGCGGTCGAGAAACCGCGCGTACTGGCTGCTGCGCTCACTGGCCGGACGGCCCTGCTTGAGCCAGCCGTCAACCTGGGCGCGAATTGCGGCAACATCGTCGGCCACATAGCCGTCCACCAGTTGACTGGCGAAACGCTGCTCACCACCGGTCAGGCTCCAGATAAATGGCCGGTCACGGGAGTCGTATTCTTCGATGCCCGCTTCCTGCTCGATGACCTGTGGGCCGTTGAGGCCAAGCCGCGCCTCCTGAGTGACCAACAGATAGCTGCACAACCCGGCCGCAATAGACATGCCGCCAAAGCAGCCGACGCTGCCCGCGACGACGCCGATCACCGGCTGGTACTGGCGCAGATCGACGATGGCCGCGTGAATCTCGGCAATGGCGGCCAGGCCCAGATTGGCTTCCTGCAAACGCACGCCGCCGGTTTCCAGCAGCAGAATCGCCGCCGTGGGAATGCCGTTACGGTTGTCCTCGGCGGCCAGTTCCAACGCCCCGGCCATTTTTGCGCCGCCGACTTCCCCCATGCTGCCGCCCTGAAACGCGCCTTCGATGGCGGCGATCACCACCGGCAGACCGCCGACCGTGCCTTTGCCCACCACCACGCCATCATCGGCCTGGGGCACGACGCCCTGTCGGGCCAGCCACGGCGACATCTGCCGGTCGAAGGGGCCGACCAGTTCGCGGAAACTGCCGTCATCCAGCAGGGCACGGGCACGCTGGCGGGCGCCCAGTTCGATAAAGCTGTGTTGCTTGAGCAAGCGCGCGCTGTCAGTCATGGCCGCGCTCCTTCAAGGTCCAGCTCCTCGAAACCTTGTTCCAGACGCAGACGCACAACACCGGGCGTCGCACCAAAATCATGGATATCGATGGCCAGCGCAGGCGGCAACTGATCGCTGAACATGCGCTCGAACAGATGCTGCCAGCGGGCAGCGGCACCATTGACCGAGGTCACCACGTTGATCGAGAGCTTGCCCGGCTGACCCGGTTCCAGCAGCACTTCCAGGTCGCCCGAACCGACACAGCCCACCAGGGCCTTGCCCAGGGATGGTTGCCCGGCGGGGAATTCAAATGACAGGGTTTCCATGATCAAACACTCCTCGATGGATAGCCGAGCGCAGGCTCAAGGCTGTCGATAAGCAGGCAGGCAGCGAGCAGATCCGCCGCGCCGCCGGGGGATGCGTTGAGGCTCAGCAGTTGCTGATCCAGTTCATGCAGGCTGCGGCGCCCGGCCAGGCTGGCGCTGCCACCGGCTTCCAGCACCCGGCGCGCACCGTCCTGCATGGTGTGCAGGCCTTCAGGCCCGGCGCGATAGAGCACGCAGGTGTCGCCCAGGGTGGTCATGATTGCCAGCAGCGCATCGAGCCGGGCGTTCTGCTCACCCGTGCCGGCGTGACGGCTGCGCTGCAACTGCGGCAGACCGAAGTGCAGCACGGCGGGAAAGCCCATCTGCGCCTGTTCCCGGGCGCCGAGCACGCCGTAACGGCGAGCAACCTGCTGGCCATGGCTGTCGCGTTGCGCCGGGACATGCCGGTCGTCGATCAGCGCCAACTGCGCCGCCCGCAGGCTCAAGGCCCCGGCTGCGCAATCCTCCGGCGCCAGGGCCGCCGCCGTGACCAACAGACCCAAGGCCCAGATGGCACCGCGATGGGTATTCACACCGGCAGTAGTGTTGAGCATGGCCGCCTCGCCTTCGCGGCCGATACGACCGAGTGCTTCGCGCAGCGGCACGCCGATTTCGCCAATGGCCTGTGCAGCTTCGGCCATGGACTTGAACATCGGCCACAGCGACAAGGCCGACGCGTGCATCAGGCCCAGGTGCAGGTCATCGTGGGCACCACTGCCGCGACGGTCGACCAGTGCCGGCTTCGGCGACAGATCGGCTTCGTCGATCAGCGCTTCCACGGCCAGGTCGGCCAGATGATCGGCCAGGGACAGGCTTTCGGGTTGGCGTTTGAGCGCGCGCATCACCAGCTCCTGAATTTTGCAGGCGGGTTGTACAAACCACCGGACCACTCGACCAGCTCGGCGATGCTCTTGGCCGCCAACAACTCACGGCTGGCGTCGGTGCGGCGAATCCCCAGGTCTTCGGGCAGGGCAATCAGGCCCTCACGGCGCATGCGCGCGGTGTCCTTGGGGTTATGCCGCAGGCCGATGACCGTGACGCCCGCCACGGCGGCGATCATTGCCTGACGCTCTTCCAGGCTGCGGGCCTTGTACAGGTAGGCGATGCCCTCTTCGGTGAGCAAGTGGGTGACGTCGTCGCCGTAAATCATGATCGGCGCCAGCGGCATGCCGCTTTTCTTCGCCACGTCCACGGCATCCAGGGTCTCGACAAAAGTCGGTTTACCGCCTTCCTGAAAGGTCTCGACCATCTGCACGACGAGTTTTTTGCCGCGCTCCAGATACGCCTCGGGGCCGTCGCCCGTCTGCTGACGCATATCCAGCCAGGCCGGGGTGCCATGGCGGCGTCCGCGGGGGTCGTGACCCATGTTCGGCGCGCCGCCGAAACCGGCCAGGCGACCGCGAGTCACGGTGGAGGAATGACCATCGCCATCGACCTGCAAGGTCGCGCCGATAAACAGGTCCACGGCGTACTGTCCGGCCAGTTGGCACATCATGCGGTTGGAACGTAGCGAACCATCGCGTCCGGTAAAAAATACGTCCGGCCGGGCGGCAATGTAATTCTCCATGCCCAGCTCGGTGCCGAAACAATGCACGCTCTCGACCCAGCCGCTTTCGATCGCCGGAATCAGGGTCGGGTGCGGGTTGAGAGTCCAGTTGCGGCAGATCTTGCCCTTCAGGCCCAGGGACTCACCGTAGGTCGGCAGGATCAGTTCGATGGCTGCGGTATTGAAGCCGATGCCATGGTTGAGCGACTGCACGTTGTGTTTTTCGTAGATCCCGCGAATCGCCATCATCGCCATCAGCACGTGCACTGGCTTGATATGGCGCGGGTCGCGGGTAAACAGCGGTTCGATATAGAACGGCCGGTCGGCCACGACGACGAAATCGACCCAGGATGCCGGGATATCCACCCGTGGCAACTCGCTGACGTCATCCACCAACTGGTTGACCTGAACGATCACGATGCCGTCGCTGAACGCCGCCGGTTCGATCAGCGCCGGGGTGTCCTCGGTGCTCGGCCCGGTGTAGATATTGCCCGCGCGGTCGGCCATGAAACCCGCCGACAGCACGACGTTGGGAATCAGGTCGACCAACAGCCGCGAGTACAGCTCGATGTAGGTGTGAATCGCGCCGATTTCCAGCTGGCCGTCTTCCAGCAACTGGCTGATGCGCAGGCTTTGCGTACCGGCAAAAGAGAAATCCAGCTTGCGGGCGATGCCGCGTTCGAACAGGTCCAAGTGCTCGGAGCGGCCGACGCTGGGCATGATCATGTGCAGGTCATGCAGCTTGGTCGGATCGACGCTGGCCAGGGCGCGGGAGAGGAAATCCGCCTGCTTCTGGTTGTTGCCTTCCAGTACCACGCGGTCGCCTGGCGCCAGCAGGGCTTCCAGGGCGGCGACGATCTTGTCGGTCGGCAATACCACGCCGTCAGCCAGGGCACTCACACGCTCGATGCGTCGCAGCTTCTCAGTGCGACGACGGGACCAGCGTGGGTCCAGGTTGGTTATTGTTGTCATGCTCGCTCCACGAGTTTTGCGGTCGTGGGTCACCTTAGGAGCGAAGAGGGTCGGGCATCAATCAAGCAAAGAGCGTGATCGTTACGGTGAGGTTAAAGATTGCTGATTGTTTTGCTCATTCTACCCGCGACGCAATCAAGATGAGACTCTAAACACTATTCCTATTGGCAATTTGAAGGACTCCATAATCGCCAATCAATATAGCGTGACAGCGCGCCTACCCGCCATCAGCACTAAAGTAACTTCAGGCCCTCGCAAACAAGGACAAGAACAATGTCCGCATCATCACCCCGCGCGATCGTTTTAAAAAAAATAAATAAACATCTGTGTCTCTGCGCAGCGCTGCTCATGATGACCGGTAGTCTGGCAGCAGGCGCCACCGATGAAGCCATCCATGACAACAAAGAACTCTTGGTACCCTCGACCTCTCCCGAGGTCGTCGCCGAAAAACCATCAGTGACGACTGAGGTTGAAGCGACGCCATCGGACCTGTCTACCCAATCCATTATTTCTGACATCGCATTTTGGCGCGCACGAGCAGTTCATATGTATGGCGACAGTGACTACAACTACAAAGTGCCTGTCATTGAAGAACAGCCTAATGAATTAAAGCGCAAAGGTGCCCGGCAACGCCGAAACATCTACGTACCCACCCGGGTCTATCTGGCAGCGAACGATGAAATAAGAATGCAGGTCAGCCACTACCCAAGCGCCACCACCACCTGTTCGGCATATACCTTCAGAAATTTTGACGAGGCTTATCAACCACCCGACATCAATCGCATGACACTGACAGAAAATGCCAGCAACGCTTATAGAGCCAAGACCGCCGGCAGGTTAATGCTTGCCTGCGTGGACAGCGATGCAAACATGAACGACTGGAATAACTGGAACAGCTTCGTCAGCATCGCCACTGACCCGCAACATATCAATGGTTCACTGTATATCTATGGTGTTACCCCCCCATCAAACTGGTCAAGCATTGCCAGGTCACCGGACCCTTCGGGTCAGGTTTATCTGTTCAACGGCAGAACAGCAATGGCGTTTCCGGCAACTGTCGCTGCGGCTCATGCAGAGGCTGACATAAACGCCATGCTGCAGGAGCATCTGATTATTACGTCCAGCTATGATCATATGAATGGTTTCGCCAGGAACGACAACCCCTCCCCATTGGATAGATTGGCGCTCTCCATGTACCAGGCAAGTTTCAACATTTGCTGCATGTCTCATTATCACAATGGGCTGATCGGCATCAACTTTGGTGGAAACCGGACACTCAGTGATTGGGGAGACTGGCATGAGTATGGCCATCAGAATCAATTGGCCTGGAAATGGGAACATCTGACTGAGATCAGTGTCAATTTATTTTCCCTTGAGGCATGCCAGCTATTATTGGGAAAACAACTATCCGACTTTAAAAACTGCCATTCCAACCTGGGTTTCATTACGCCCGACCCTGAAGCCGTAGGAAAATTTCTGCAGGCAGACGGGATACCCATCGTGCCTGAGGACGTCGCGTCAAACCGGACCTTATTGATGCTCGCACAACTGTATACAACGTATCCGGACTGGCACGCTCAGCTGGCAAAAGATTTTCGTATTGCCTGGGATCGGGGCAACAATAGCGGCAACTTCTTTACTGAGGCCCAAAGAATAAACTGGTTCGTGATCAATACCAGTCGAATCGTCGGCCGGGACTTGCGCGAGTTCTTTGATAAATGGGAGCTGCCCTATAGCGTCGCTACTCGGCAGGCCATTATCAATTTGAACCTGCCACAACCCATCAAACCCACGGCTCAATACTCGGCACAATGGGAAATTCGTTCAACACCGTTGATAGAAGGAACAATCAGAGTTCCGCCGCTGGTCAGTGCAGTCGGCCTGGTGGCTTACAGCAAGCAGGAAGGGCCGACGACCCTCACTGGCAGCGAGGAAAAATACACAAAAATCAAAACGTTCGTGGTGGGAAGCAAAAGAGTGCCTTATCCCATCATTTTGCGAGGCACGGTAAAACATGGCGTATGCACCCGGGAATATCCAATCAATAAAATAATTACCTGCTTGAGCAGTGACCCGAACATCTACTGGAAGCTCGTCTATGAGCCTGGCGACAATGTCGAATACCCGATGCCGCCCGCAGATGAGTACAAAGGCGTGCTGAGGCTCGGCGTGCGATCGGCCTACAACAAGGATTGGGGAGGAACGTTGACTGTTCCCTTCAGGCTGTAGGCAAATGACCGGCCAGCGTGAGCAGGCTTGCTTGCATGATGTCAACTTGGCCCATTCGCGAATGAATTCGCGCCCACAATTCGTTTCTACAAAGGTCTGAAGATTTAGCGTTTAGGCGGTGCGCTGTTCATGCAGCGACTGGATCTGATGATCCGCCAGTGCCTTGGCCATATCGACCAGATACAACGCCGCAAACGCCAGATGGCGACGGGTGCCGCTTTGTTGATCGCCGGACTCATACATTACCGCTGCGGCGCTGCGCAGCAGATCGAAGATACGAAGCAGGGCTTCTTCGGTGGTGTGGGGTGGATCGGGGACGAGCTTTTTAATCATGGTGTATCTCCGTGGGCTACTGGAGCCATCTCTGTCACCGTTTCCACACGGCTATAGAGGCGGCAGCTATGAACGGGGTGGAAAACCGAGCCACGGAACCCTCGGCCAGACCGAAGTCTGCCCGAACATAGCTGCCATAAAGTACCTGCCCGAGGGCAAGTAGCTGCATGGCACTCATCGATTCTGTGGTACGGGTTTCCACACCCGGCCACTGATTTACAGTGGCGCGGCGCAGACTGGAGACGGAATTCGACGAGCACAAGCGGGCGGGATTGTTTAGGAAGTTTCACTCAATAGAAAGAGAGCGGTCCTTCGGATTCGTCACTTTTTTTGTAGCTTTTTGGATCAATACGGTACGACGGCCCCTAGCAAAAAACGCAACGCCTGCTGAATCACCGAAACTCTGTGGGAGCGAATTCATTCGCGAAAGCGGTATGACAGACGATACCAATGCGTCGAATGTACTGGACTCTTCGCGAATGAATTCGCTCCCACCCAGTTCACTCCCACAGAGCTCGCTCACACCAGATTTAAATCCGACCTCTGCCAAGTTCCAGAAGTCGTATTCCAGATTCAGGCAGCGGGTTGCATCAACCCCGCATCCACCAACCACTGCTCCAGCCCGATCAAATCCGGCACCCGGGCCACAGTCTCGCCCACTTGCACAGCGGCCAGTTCCAGCCTGGCCAGGGGCACGTCGACGTAGCTGAGCTGGCTGTCGAGCTTGCAGGAACGGGGAATGCCTTGGGTCAGCAGGGCGATGAATTTCAGCTCGTTGCGCCCGCCCAGAGCGTTGAGCACCACAATGCGTGCGCGTCCACCGACCTTGGTACGGCCACCGCAAGCGGCTTCGAAGCTCAGCAGCGGCAGGGTCAGCTGGCGCCAGCTGATTGGCCCCAGGAACCATTCGGGCGCGCCTTCTTCGGGCGTGCTGTCCTGATAGTCGATCAGCTCGGCGACCGCGACATTGGGCAGCAACAGGTAGCGGTCGCTCAGGGGCAGCAACAGGCCGGTCAGGGTACTGAGACGGCTGGACTGGAAGCTGTTCTCAGACATTCACCTGGCTCCAGTGGGTAATGATGCTCTCCAGCAGCACCGACTCCTGATACGGCTTGCTCAGGTAGTCGTTGACGCCGATGGCCATGGCCCGGTCGCGGTGTTTCTGCCCCGAGCGCGAGGTAATCATGATGATCGGCAGATCCTTGAGGCGTTCGTCGTGGCGGATCTGGCTGGCCACTTCGAAGCCGTCCATGCGCGGCATTTCGATATCCAGCAGCATCACGTCCGGGGTGTGCTCCTGCAGCAGGGCCATGGCATCCACGCCGTCCTTGGCGGTCAGCACGTTCATGCCGTGGCGCTCCAGCAGGCGACTGGTGACTTTGCGCACGGTCACCGAATCGTCCACTACCATGATCAACAACGGGCGTACCGGTTCGGCATCGGGGAACACCTGCTGGCGATTGAAGATACGTCCCTGCATGGCACGGATATGCCCCGGCAGATCAAGGATCAGCACCACATGGCCGTCGCCGAGGATGGTCGCACCGGTAACCCCCTGCACTCCGGCGAACTGGCGCCCCAGGCTCTTGACCACGATCTCCCGGGAACCGGCGAGGTTGTCGACCTGCACTGCAACCCACTGCTCATGCAGATGCACCAACAGCACAGGGACGGGCTGCGACTGGCCGATCAGCCGTGGATGCAGGCCGTTATTGAGCAACTCCCCCAGATAGCGCAGTTCATAGCTGCGCCCGCCGTACTGGTAACAGGGCGGATTGGTCTGGTAGCAGGCCTCCAGCTCGCCGGGCATGACCCGCACGATGCCTTCGATGGTGTTCAGCGGCACCGCGTATTGCTCCTCACCGCACTGCACCATCAGCGCCCGGTTGACCGACACCGAATACGGCAGGCGAATGCGGAAGCGCACGCCCTTGCCGGCCACCGAGTCGATGACCATATTGCCGCCCAGCTCCTTGATTTCAGCATGCACCACGTCCATGCCGACGCCACGCCCGGAGATCTGGGTGATGGTCTCGGCCGTGGAGAATCCGGCCTGGAGAATGAACTGCAGGACGTCGTAGTCGCTCAGTTCGTTGTCGGCGGCGATCAGGCCGCGCTTGATGGCCTTGCGGCGCACGGCGGCCAGATCGACGCCAGCGCCGTCGTCGCTCATTTCAATGACGATGTCGCCGCCTTCATGGGTCAGGCTCAGGGTGATATGGCCGCTTTCCGGCTTGCCTGCGGCCAGGCGCTTCTCGCTGCTTTCCAGACCGTGGTCGACGGCGTTGCGCAGCATGTGCTCCAACGGCGCGACCATGCGCTCCAGCACGTTGCGATCCATTTCGCCTTCGGCGTTGAGCACATCGAAACGAACTTTCTTGCCCAGCTCACCGGCGACTTGCCGCACGACCCGGCGCAGCCTGGGCACCATGCGTTCGAATGGCACCATGCGCGTACGCATCAGGCCTTCCTGCAACTGGGTGTTGACCCTGGCTTGCAGCATCAGCAGGTTTTCCGCGTCATGGGCGCGGGCGGCAAGGGTTTCCTTGAGATCCAGCAGGTCGGACGCGGACTCGAACAACGCCCGTGACAGCTGCTGCAATTGCGAGTGACGGTCCATTTCCAGCGGATCGAATTCTTCGTAGCCCAGGCGTTCGGCCTGGCTCGAGTCACTGCCCAGAGCCCGGCCCTGGGTTTCGATGTCCAGGCGGCGCAACTGGTCGCGCATACGTTCGATGGTGGTTTCCACTTCCGTCAGGGTGGCGCCGAAATCGCTGACCTGCTGTTCGATACGGCCACGGAATATCGACGTTTCCCCGGCCAGATTGACCAGGCTTTCCAATTGCCCGCCGTCGACCTTGACCATTTCCGGCGCCGCACGCTCGCCCTCCGTTTCACCGTTGGCGGGCTGCGCAGGGGCTGCCGCAAAGGGCCTCGGCGCGCTATCGGTGCTGCCGTTGGAGGCCGCCACACTACGGATGCTGTCGATCAACAGCGTGGCACTGGGCAAAGGCTTCTGCTCGCGCACGGCGTCGAGCATGTCTGCCAGTAGGTCATGGCCGCTTTGCAGCAGGCTGAACATCATCGGGCTGGCGTGCAACTGGCCGGCCGAGATGCCTTCATAGAGCGATTCCAGCTCGTGGGCCAGATCGCCGATAGGGGCGATCTCGACCATCCGCGCCCCCCCTTTGAGGGTGTGCAGATCGCGCAGCAGGTTTTCCACTTCCAGCGTGTTTTGCGGGTCGGCCTGCCAGCGCTCCAACGCGGCCCCGGAGCTTTCACTGATGTCGAAACCTTCCTCGAGAAAGATCTCCAACAGTTCAGGGTCACGTTCTTCCGGGGCGTTGTCGACGGACTCGACAGGAGACGGTTCTTGCGCGACGGGGCTGCCCGCCGTGCGGAACTGCTGAATCAACTCGATGAGTTGTTGCGGATCGGCAAACGGCTGATGTTTTTGCAACTGCTCAAGCATCAGCGCCAACTGGTCATGACTGTTCTGCAACAACTCGGCCAGAGCAGGCGAATAGCTGCAGCGGCGGTCGATCAGGCTTTCATAGAGGTGTTCCAGCTCATGACCGAGGTTGCCGATTTCGCTGATTTGCGCCATCCGTGCGCCACCCTTGAGGGTGTGCAGGTCGCGTTGCAGCGAAGACAGCGGCGCCAGGTTGTCGGGCTCGGCCAACCAGCGCTGCAAGGCCTGGTTGGCGCTGTCGAGGATGTCCACGGCTTCTTCGAGAAAAATCTCGACGATCTCATCGTTCAGGTCTGCCTCGTCGGCGGCCTGTTCGGTAGCCGCTCCGGTGGCGCTGCCGAGTTCAGTAATGCTCAGGGTATGGCCGCCCTCGCTCTTGATCAGCCCCATGGCTGCGGGGTCAAGGGCTTCATCAAGCAGCTCGCGCAAGGCCCGCGCTCGCTCCGGCTTCGGCTCGACCGCCTGCCCGGCAGCCACCTGGTCGAGCATATTGATCAGCGCTTCATGGGCCAGCTCGGCCTCGTGGAAGAAACGCTCGCTGACCGCCAGGCTGCTCTCCTCAACGGCGCCATACAGATCGAGCAAGGCCTCGCACAGCTCATCGACCTGGGACAGATCAGCCAGGTGCGCCCCATGGCCGAGGGTGGTCAGTTCGTCCAGCAGTGCGCTCAGCTCCAGGCGCTCGCCCGGATGCTGGCGCCAGCGCTGCAACAGGCTTTCGGCGTCGAGCAAGATGTCCATGCCTTCGGCGAGAAAGCTGGCAATCAGGTGCGGATTGGGCTTGATGCGCAGGCCGTTGTTGCTGGCACTTAGCGCTGCCGCGAGGCGTTGTTGCAGGAGTGTCTGAGCGCTTTCGATGACTTTGGCGGCGCCGGGAATGGCTTGCAGCGGTGTACTGTCCAGTTGCTCCAGCCCCTTATGGAACAAGGCCTCGGCCGAGCGCAGGAGGTTGATATCAGCCACTTCCAGGGGAATCAGGTGGGCCTTGAACTCCCGCACCAATTGATCCAGCGGGCTGGCCAGTTCGGCAATCGGTTGCACGCCGGCCATATAGGCGCTGCCCTTGAGGGTGTGCAGGGCGCGCAAGAGGTCGTCACCGATAGCCGGAAGCGTGTCGCTACGAGCACTTTCCAGGAAGCGCCGCAGGTTTTCCAGATGGCCGAGGGCCTCCTGGCGGAAGATCTCCAGCAGTTGCGGGTCCAGGGCTTCATCCGCAGCGGGGCTGATCGCGGTTTCCGGCAACACGATGCCTTTGGCCAGGGCATGGGCGCGGGCCGCCAGGACATCGACATCATCACGCTGGCGTTGGGCGCGGCGGGCGAAATCCTGAATCACTTCAGGCAGCAGCGCCAGTATGTCATTGAGCAGGCGTTGCACATGGATGGAAGGCTCGACGCTGCGTTCCAGCACCCGGTTGAGCAGGTTTTCCACCGACCAGGCCAACTCGCCCAGAATCAGTGCCCGGACCATCCGGCCACTGCCCTTGAGGGTGTGAAAGGCGCGACGCACTTCGGTCAGGGCCTGGGTATCGGTGGTATCAACGCACCAGCGCGGAATCGCGCGACGCAGTGCGGCAAGAACCTCTTCGGCCTCTTCGAGGAACACTCCGCACAGCTCCTCATCCACGCCGTCTTCATCGGCGGGTGGCGGCAACAGGCTGGCAGGCATGTGTCGCGCGGGCGGGTTGACGGCCGAGACCGGGCTGGCGAGGACTTCGGCAATGGTCTGGGTCGGGCTGACCAGGGCCTGGCGTTCCTGCAGGTCGTGCAGCTCTTCGTGGCTGATCACCTCGTCGAGCAACGGCACTTCCATGGCGTTGGGCGTCGGTGTGTAACCCAGGCGCGCCAGGCTCTCCTGGGCCATATCAAGAATCTGGTCCCCCGGCGCTTCGTGGTCCTCGCCCATGCGCTCGAGGTAGTACTCAACCCCGGTCAGGGCATCGGCCAGGCTATCAAGCTGGGTCCATGACGGGCGATTTTCGTCCACCAGCAGGTGTTCGCGAATATAGTCGTTGCACGATGACAAGAGGCCGGACGCCCGGGCCAGGGGGATCATCGCCAGGGCGCCGCGCACCTGCACCAGCAACGCCGAAAGGGGTTCCAGGCGTGCCCGGTCCCATTCGCCATCAATGTAGTCAACGATGACGTCCTTGGCCTGTTGCAACACCACGCGAGCCTCGCCGATCACCAGCTGGTGGATTTGCGTCAGATCGGTGGTGGGCAGGCGGCTTTCTTCGCGACTGGCCTGCTCGACCGTACCGGCCATGCCTGCCAGCGTGGCTTCGACATAGAGCAAGGCCCCGGCGACGTCCATCAGGGCGGCGTCGTTGGGTTCACGCTGGCCCTGAGCCAGGCCCTGAACCACGCTCAACTGGTCGATGATGACCTTGCGTGGCTGGCCGAAACCCAGCACAGCCAAGGTATCGGCGATCTGCCGTAAGGGTGGCAGCAAGGCATTGAGTTCGCTGACGTGCTGGCGGTCGCCACGGACGAACACGTCCAGCCGTTCCTTGACCCGCACCAGTTCTTCGCACAGGGCCACGATCACCGAACGCATGGCATCGCGGTCCGGCCCGGCCATCCGCGCCCGTTCTTCGTTCACCAGGGCGCTGTCCGGCAAGGCTTCGTCAAGGGCGTACTGATCCTTGAGGTCGAGCATCTTCGGCGCCTGGCTATCGGACTTGGCGATATAGAACAGCAGGCTTTTCAGCAGCTCATCCGGTGCCGGTTGGTTGATCCCTTCGATGCCCTGCTCCAGCAGGCGCTTGAGCTCCTTGTCGGCATCCTTGAACAGGCTGCGCAATGCCGGGCTGTTGGTGAAGTTACCATTGACCATGGTCTCCACCAGTGCTGAGGCGATGCGCCACAGCGGCCCCAGGGGCGCGTTTTCGCAGAGCAGTTCAAGGCGGGAGAAGACCTTGTCCATAAGGCCAAGCTGCGTCTGCACGTCCTGTTCGCGCATCAGGCCGACCAAGGCAGCTTGCAGGGTCTGGCGCAGCTTGCGCAGCAAAGCGGGCAGTTCCGGGGTGTCACGTTCGGCCAGGGCCGCTTCGTCCAGTTCCGGCAGCACCGCCAGTTGCGGGGCAAACAGACTGGTTTCCGAGAGCAGGCTTTCGCCCCGGGCGCTGCGCAGGTCGTTGAGCAGCGGCAACACCACCAGGGGCAGGTCGCGGCGCGCGGAATGGACACGGTCGAGATAGACCGGCAGCTGGCTCAGGGCCTGGAGCAACAGCTGAATGCTTTCGGTGCGCCGGGCAACGCGGCCCTGCTGCAACGCCAGCGCCAGCTGTTCGATCTCTTCGGCGAGCAGGGCCGCACCGTAGAACTCGACCATTTGCAGGCTGCCGTGAACCTGATGCACGCAATCCAGGCACTCACCCAGCGCCGACGCATCCGTCGTATCGACGAACACTTCCAGCGCATGGCGAGCCTGCTTCAGGGTATCGGCAATTTCGCCCTTGACCCATTCCAGGGCCACATAGTCATGCCGGTCAGCCATGGTGTCGTACCGAATGACTCGTCGTCAGATTGTTCATTTTTTGCACATCATGCCCGGCCTTTCGACGGCGGCAAGGTGAACCCGGAGACTGAGCGCCGCATCTCACTGGCCATCTTCGCCAGGTTGCCGATGCTTTCGGCAGTGGCGGTGGTGCCCGAAGTGGTCTGGGTCGTAGTCTGCTGGATCACCAGCATGGTCTGCGAGATCTGCCCCGCCGACGACGCCTGTTGCCGGGCGGCGTCGGTGATACTTTCGATCAGCTCGGCCAGAACCCGGGAAACCCCCTCGATCTCTTCCAGCGCCACCCCGGCATCCTGGGCCAGGCGGGCACCGCGAACCACCTCGCTGGTCGTCTGCTCCATGGAGATGACCGCTTCGTTGGTGTCATTCTGAATGGCCCGTACCAAAGTCTCGATCTGTTTGGTTGCAGAAGATGAACGCTCGGCCAACCGTTGAACCTCGTCAGCAACCACCGCGAAACCACGTCCGGCATCACCGGCCATGGACGCCTGAATCGCCGCGTTCAGGGCGAGGATATTGGTCTGATCGGCAATGTCGTCGATCAGGCTGACGATATCGCCGATTTCCTGAGAAGACTCACCCAGACGTTTAATCCGCTTGGACGTGTCCTGAATCTGCTCGCGAATGTTGTCCATGCCATTGATGGTGTTGTGCACCACCTCGTTGCCCTTATTGGCGATGGTCACCGAGCGCTCCGCGACCGCAGAGGACTCCGAAGCATTGGCCGATACTTGATCGATGGACTGGGCCATGTCGTTGATCGCATCTGAAGCGGCGCTGATCTGCAGGGCCTGATGGCGGGACGCAGCAGCCAGTTCCATGGCCGTGGTCTGGGAGTCCGCCACCGCCGACGCCACCTGCTCGGCGGTCAAGTTAATGGTCGCCACCAGCTCGCGAAGTTGGTCGATGGAATAGTTGATCGAGTCTGCGATGGCGCCGGTAAAGTCTTCGGTGACCGAGGCGGCCACGGTCAGGTCGCCGTCAGCGAGGTTTTCGATTTCATCCAGCAGACGCATGATCGCGGTCTGGTTGCGCTCGCTTTTCTCGGCGGTTTCACGCAACTGGCGATTGGTCTCGCGGACCATCACCAAACCAATGAGGATGATCGACATCAGCGCCAGCAAGCCGAGGATGTAGCCGCCATAGGTGTTGGTCGAACGACCATTGGCCAGATGCTCCAGGTCGTTGGTCAGCACCGAGGCCTGATCGAGCAGGCTCTGGGAAGTGTTGAAAATCTTGCCCGCCGCTTCGCGAACCTGGAACAGCTCGGGGGACGTTTCGAGGATTTCATCGACCGAACCGGACACGAACTCGAACAGCTCGGAAATTTCCGCAAGCCGCGCCCTGGCGTCGCGGTCTTCGACCTGGGTGATCTTCATGGTCGCGTTGCCTTCCAGCATGCCGTTGAGCACCCGGCCGAACTGGCTGGCATCGCGGCCGAAGGCGTCGGCGGCCTGCACGGCGGTTTCGTCGCCGGACAGCACGGTATTCACCGAACCGAGAATCCGCTCAGCCAAAAGGGATTGGCGCTGGGCCACCGCCACCTGGCTGGCCGGCGCCTTGTTCTGCAACAGGATATCGACGACTTTCTCGTACTCGACCTGCAACTGCGGAATGGTTTCGGCCAGGGTCGCGGCCACCTGATGCAGCGACAGCACGGTCTGCTCACTGGCGAGGATCACATCAGTGCTTTTACGCAGGGTTTCCCAGTCGTTCTGCACCGCTTTCAACTCATCGCGCACCGCCACCGGGGCCGCAGGCAGACCGGTGGATTTATCGCCCTTGTTCAGATAGCCCCAACGCAAGTCGAAATCATTGCGCGCGTCAGTCAGAAGGCGAAATGCCTGGGCCTTGCCGGAAGCGGCCTCGGTGGCGTTCTTGGCGATGCGCTGGGAGAGCACGCGCAGCTCACCCGCATGCCCGATATATTGCTTGTCGTAGTTCGACTGCGTACTCAGGTAGGCGAAGTTGACGAACAACAGCATGATGAAAATGATCAACGCGATGAACAGCACGACAATCTGCGAGCGACTGCGTGCACCTTCCAACGACTTGCCTGGCTTGCTCATTAATCAGGCCCCCGCCTGGACCAACTGCTGTTTTGCGTCCATTAACCCAAAGCCTCTGTCGGCTTGCCCGCGCCCTACAACGCCACATCCATGAACTGCGGACATTGCACCAGCAGGCGCGGACTGAAAATCAGCCAGGCCTCCTCGCGCAGGAACTGGCCCTGGATAAAGGGCGAAAGCTTGTCTTCGCAACCGCCCAGGGCCTCGGCCATCAGGGCGCGTTGATTGAAATGCTGCAGGCCGAGAACCTCATCGACAACCAGCCCGGCGAATACATCCTGGTGTTCGACCACCAGTACCCGGCGTTGTTTGCGCACCGGTGACAATTCATGACCAAAGAAGGCACACAGGTCCATGATCGGCAGCAGACGCCCGCGCAGGTTAGCCACGCCCTTGATCCAGGGCTTGACCCCTGGCAGGGCGGCATAGCGCGGCTCGTGGAGAATTTCCCCGATTTCGCCCATGGGCGCGACGAAACAGCGACCGCCCATGCGAAAGCCGATACCGCTCCAGTCCTGTTGCCGGGTTTCCTGGGAAGGCAATCCGGCCGCGAGGGAACGGCAGCGCTGGTCGATATCGAGCAGCAACTGGAACGCGGTCTGTGACTCGGCCATGGCAATCCGGCCTTAGCCGGCCAGTACCGCGTTCAGGGTCTGGATCAGCAGGTCTTCAGTCACCGGCTTGGTCAGGTAATCGCGAGCACCCTGGCGCTTGCCCCAGACCTTGTCGGTTTCCTGATCCTTGGTGGTGATCATGATCACCGGGATCCCGGCAGTGGCCGGGTCCTTGGTCAACTGGCGCGTGGCCTGGAAGCCGTTGAGCCCCGGCATCACGATGTCCATCAGTACCGCATCGGGGTTTTCCTGGCGAGCCAGGGCCACGCCATCGGCGCCGTTTTCAGCCTTGAGCACCTCATGACCGTTGCGCTCCAGCATGCCGGTCAGTTTGTACATTTCAGTCGGCGAATCGTCGACGATCAGTATTCGAGCCATGTTGTTCCCCATAACGGAGTGAATGCCCGCGATATCGAGTCGCAGGCATCAGGGTATGTGTTGTTCCACTGCAACGAATCCCGGCACATGGGCCTTGATTGCGCTGAGCAGCTCTTCCTTGCTGAAAGGCTTGGTCAAAAACTGGTCGGAGCCCACGATCCGCCCCTTGGCCTTGTCGAACAGGCCGTCCTTGGACGACAGCATGATCACGGGCGTGGACTTGAACGCCCGGTTGTTCTTGATCAGCGCGCAGGTCTGATAGCCATCCAGGCGCGGCATCATAATGTCGACGAAGATGATACGCGGATGATTATCGGCAATCTTGGCCAGGGCATCGAATCCGTCCACTGCGGTGATGACTTCGCAACCGGCGTTCTTGAGCAACGTCTCGGCCGTACGGCGAATGGTCCGGGAGTCATCGATGATCATGACTTTCAAGGCTGTGGCGTGCTGTTCCATGTCTGCTCTTCCATCGCCGCGGCGACTGTCTGGCGCGTCGTGCGCGGCACAGGAGGCCCGTCGCCTGCCGCCCGCCTGCCCGTATAAAGGCAAGGGCCGGGGTCGGGTCGGGCGCCGAGCCTTTTTAGCACACTCTCCAGACTCAATCCATAAAGCCCTGAGAGGTGCGCCTGCCCCTTGACCCCGGACAAGCGGAGCGCCAACCTGACGCCTGTTTTCGGGCCGCCAATGGCCCCTACCGATCAGAGGATATTGCCCATGAGCGTTCGCTTAGGGATTGTCATGGACCCCATTGAGCGCATCTCCTATAAAAAGGACAGCTCACTGGCCATGCTCTTGGCCGCCCAGGAGCGCGGCTGGTCGCTGTTCTACATGGAGCAGCACGATCTGTACCAGGCCGAAGGCCAGGCCCGGGCGCGGATGCAGCCGCTGAAAGTCTTCGCCGACCCGGCCAAGTGGTTCGAGCTGGAAGACGAGATCGACGCCAACCTCGCCGACCTGGACGTGATCCTGATGCGCAAGGATCCGCCGTTCGACATGGAGTTTGTCTACACCACCTACCTGCTGGAACAGGCCGAGACCGCTGGCGTACTGGTGGTCAACAAGCCCCAGAGCCTGCGCGACTGCAACGAAAAGCTGTTCGCCACGCTGTTTCCGCAGTGCACGCCGCCGACCCTGGTGAGCCGCCGCCCGGACATCATTCGCCAGTTCGCCGAGCAGCACAGTGACGTCATCCTCAAGCCGCTGGACGGCATGGGCGGCGCCTCGATCTTCCGTCATCGCGTCGGCGACCCGAACCTGTCGGTGATCCTGGAAACCCTGACCGCCCACGGCACCCAGCAAATCATGGCCCAGGGTTACCTGCCGGCAATCAAGGACGGCGACAAGCGCATCCTGATGGTCGATGGCGAACCCGTGCCGTATTGCCTGGCACGCATCCCGGCAGCCGGTGAAACCCGTGGCAACCTGGCCGCCGGTGGCCGTGGCGAAGCCCGCCCGCTGACCGCCCACGACCGCTGGATCGCCGCCGAAATCGGCCCGACCCTGCGCGAAAAAGGCCTGCTGTTCGTCGGCCTCGACGTGATCGGCGAGCACCTGACCGAAATCAACGTGACCAGCCCGACCTGCATCCGCGAAATCGATAACGCCTACGGCACCAAATTCGGCGGCATGTTGATGGATGTGATCGAGAAGAAGCTGGCAGCTCGCAGCTAAACAGGGCCGTTGGAGCGAGGCTTGCCCGCGAAGAACGATGACGCGGTGTACCTGAAACACCGCGCCGCCCGATTCGCGGGCGAGCCTCGCTCCAACAATCATGCGCAGCCTGTAACACCGCCGCATCACCCTGAATGGCTGACGAGATGCTGAAACGCCACATGACTCCCCTGGCCGCCCACGTCGATGCCGTAACATAGGATGGTACGTCTGACCATAGACTCCATATCAGTGGACGGTGATGCCAACTTCCTAATAGGTTTTTAACCAATCATAATGCATCAATATGATTATTGTGGAACCGGGCAACTCTTGGCGGCGGCTTGGAGCATCCTGGCGTGATCCATATAGGTTTCGGGATCGTAGGGCTCGGCAGTTATCTTGAAGCTAGACTTGCCTGAATCAAGCCTCTGCCGAACTCTCAATGCCCACTCACGACCATCGTGGCGAAACAATAAATCGAACATGTGGACATTGAGAGCATTACTTTCTCCGAGGCTGGAGTAAAGGTAGTGTAATTTTTTATACCAGCCGTCTATGCCCGTTATCGCCCTAATCGCTATTATTGCCTGCGCCTCGTCGACGTCGCTCAGAGAGTACATATTACCAATCGTGAGCTTTCCGGCTTCTTCAAACTCCGCTATCTGGGTTGGAAGCGGTTGGCGGCTGATCAGACGCGATCTGTTGCAATCGAACACCCAATTACCGGTATTCACATAATCGTCGGCATATATCACTATGCCATTACCTCGATCATTCTTGTATACGCTTGTCATCTTCTTTAATCCGTAGTCGCTTTCTAGCAGTAGAAGCGAAAAAAAAATGGCCGCTACAACCAAAAAGGATTTACTTCGGTAGGAATTCAAAGTGGTCTCCGAGTGCACCGAAGGGCGTAGCGCCGGAGATTACAGGGTGAATAGCTCCCCTAGCCTGGTACGCGAATTGAAAATGTTCGTAGTTATAATCACGCTCATCCTCCAACTCTTTCCATCTCTTACACCACTTCTCCCGTGGCGCCGCATTACCATTGATTTCACATAACTTGCCCCGCTGCCGATCTTCAAACGACCCCCAGGTATTCTTGTAATCCGAGCGCCGAATAAATGCGCGCACCTTGATCTGCAGATGATCGGCCAATAACTGCGCCAGGCTTTCATCGGTCTGCGAGGAAAACTGTAAAAGCCCTTCGATAGCAAGGTCATGCACGTTGCCCATACCCGTGCGGCAGGCGTAGCTGTCTATTTGCGCGGAGCCGGCGAACGACAGGGCGAAAATCTGTTGGTAGTTCAGCACGTCGAGGGACATCTGTGGGTCTTCGGCCAGTTGGTAGCCAAAGGCGATACGCTGAGGCACGCCGTGGCTGAACAGCGACAGGTGCTCGATGGGCGATTGCTTGCGGTCCTTGCCTTGGTTGAGGTAGTCGATCAGTTCCTGGGCGTTGCTAACGGTGATGAAGCCTGCAGCGTAGAGGTCGGCAGAGGCGCGTGCCGCGCTGAGCATGGCGTCGTTGTAGGTCGGGGTGAACACCACCAGCGTGCGCGTCAGGCCGGGCTTGTCGGACCGGAATTCAGCCAGCTCGCGCACGGCCTGGGCAATGAACATCATCTTGTTGCCGGAGCCGTTGTCGTGCTGGCTGCCAGCAACCGCGATGAGTTCCCGCGTTTTCGGCTCCGTGGCGGCTTGAGATGGAGACTCGGATTGCGATTGCACCAGCGCTCCCGAAAGCAGGGCCCGTTGCTTGAGCTGCGGATCGGCCAATAGCTGCGCCATGAGTGGCTCATCGACCGAACCATCCGGGCGCACGGCGCCGAGCTTGGCGAAGTCGATGACGGTCTCGGTGCATTCACCCTCGAATTGATAGCCGCCAAAGGTATCGTGGCTGCCTGAGACGATAAAGCCGCCATGGCTGGTCGGGCTGCCCAGATGCGCGACCGGCCGATGGTTGACGATGATGCGCGGATAGCCTGCCGTGATCACCGCGCCACAACCGCAGACATCGCCCACGCGAGCGGCGCCCAGGTCGT
>NZ_JBGLYM010000058.1:0-20497 GCF_047303955.1 Pseudomonas sp. Pseusp88
CTCTTCCTCCACCACAACCGCCCCCTGCGCACCCTCCTCCTGGAATCGCAAATCTGGTTCTGCGCCCGTGACCTTGGCCGTTTGATGAGTCGCCCTTTGAGCGAACGCACCACGCGCAAGCTGGACGAGGATCAGCGGCGGACGGTGTTGCTGGCCGATCACGGTGAGGCGGTGGCGGAGTTGATGGTGACGGAGTCGGCGGTGTATGCCTTGCTGGCTCAGCACTATCATATTGATAACCGTGGTCTGCGGCGGTGGATCAGCAATGAGGTGGTGGCGTCGATTCGGGATGGGGCGTTGCCGGTGGATAGTGCGCAGCCGAGTTTGAGTTTTCTGCAGTGGCCCGGGTTGTCGGTGAGTCTGTTGCATTGGCAAAGCGAGCCGTGGATTCGGCTGCGGGATATGCCGCGGATGTTGCCCCATGACCAGGTGCCGGTGGTGTCAGGTTTGCGCAAGGGGCGGCTGCCTTGGTGGCGGTCGGCGTGGCAGGTTTTTCGGTTGAGTTGATTGGGCAGAGGACGGCGTTTGTTGGCGAAGCAATGTGACCTGGCGATGGCATCGTATCAGCGGATGAAGATGGCGCCTGTCACGCCGCCATCGCCAGCAAGCCGGCTCCTACGGGTCCTGTGTTTGCTGTGCGACAGCGCTATGTCAGGGACGCCGTGACAGCTCCCACAGGTTTGCGCTGTGTTCGCCGATTGGCGAAGAAATAAAGGCAGGAAGCATCCATGAGCAGGCGAAGTGACCGGCTATCTGTCGAGGTCAGCGTCGTGGCTGTGGGAACCCTCGGGCGCTACGAGGAGAAGCAGCGCAATTCGGTCTTTTCGCATGGCGCTGCGGTAACCGATGAGAACGCAGTCTCCCTGACCAAGGTGATTAGAAAGTGCTCAGATAACAGAGAGCGCCAGTCAGTGCGAAGAGTGAAGAGAATCCATTGGGCGCATTGCCGCTTTCAGCTGGCGATTACGCGTATCAACTGCCAGGTGGCAAATCCCAGCAGGAAGAGGCCTGCACTGCGGTCAATCCATTGCATGGCGCCGACTCCCAGGCGGTGACGGATACTGGACACGCCGAAACTGAGGGCCAGCCACCAGAGCGCGGAGCCGCAGAATATGCCCAGCACCATCACCAGCCCGTCCGCACCGGACAGTAACTCGCCGCCGGACAGGGTGGCGAAGATGGCAACGAAGGAGAGAATGGTCAGCGGGTTGCTCAGGGTCAGGAGGAACACCGAGACGAAGGCCGGCAGCGCGCGGGCTTGGTCGCCCGCACTGGCGGCTTGTTCCGGCGGTGTGGCGCGCAACATCTTCAATCCCATCCAGGCCAGAAACAGGGCGCCGAAGAGGGCAAGCGGGGTGACCAGAGCGACGAAGACGCGGGTGATTGCACTGATACCAAAGGCGCCCAGGGCACCATAGCAGGCATCCGCCGCCGCAGCGCCCAGGCCGCTGATGAAACCGATACGCGCACCATGCCCCAGGGTTCGCTGGATGCACAACAGGCCGATGGGGCCAACCGGCGCTGCGATGGACAGGCCAATCAGGACGGATTTGAGAAACAGCAGAGTCGCCATGCGCAGGCTCCAGGACGGTGGACATGGCCGATATTCTGCGTTGCAATGCCTCGATCCTGAATACAGGGATTACGGTAGTTTCGGGTAATCGCCTGAATAAATTACGAATTTAGAACCGGATGCCTGAAAAAAATGGAGCTGGATGCTAAATCCTGGAAAATACTTCAGATCGTGCAAAGTGAGGGGCGTATTTCCCTGACAGATCTGGCGCCAAGGGTGGCCCTTTCGCTGCCGGCCACTTCCGAGCGCCTCAAGCGCCTGGAAGAGGCCGGAGTGATTGAGGCGTACTGCGCAACGGTTTCCGCCGAAAAGGCCGGTTACGGCGTGATGGCGCTGATCGGCATGACTACTCAGCAATCGAACAAGGCGCGACTGATCGGCCAGTTGCAGCAGATGCCGGAGGTGCTGGAATGCCTGCACGTGACCGGGCAAGACTCCTTTATCCTGCGGGTGGTGACCCGCGACATCCGCCACCTCGAGCGTTTCGTCGGCAGCATCAACCACTTTGGCGAGACACGCACATCCATCGTCATGTCCGCACCCATTCCCCTGCGTGGGGTGGCACCGCCATGCGATTGATCACTCGAGTGGGCTGACCTTGAATCGCCCCTGATTTCCGGGGCAATTCGATGGACTGCTTGGGTAGTCTTGCGCCTGTGATGACCAGAAGCCAGGGGGCTGCTTCTGCAGGTCATGGTTACGAAACGTGCGGGTCGAGTTCGATGCGAATGAGTGGTCAAGTCAGTGCAATTGCCCAGATTGCTTCGCGAATGAATCCGCTCCCACCAGATTTACTCCCGCCACTTGCCAAATGCTTGCTTCGCGAAAGCGCGGCGCCAAAGACGAGGCGGGATCACCAACGGTCGCTGGTTGGGGTGCGGGATGGTTTCAGGAGTTCTGCGGCGCCTGGGCTGACGCCTTCCCGGCTGAAGCCGGTCCCACATTTATGGGGGGCATTCCGGTTGACTGGGCAGATGGCTGCAGGCTAGCCCTTCATCCGCGCCCGATACTCTTGCACCATGGCCTTGGTCACATCCTCTTTGAAGCATAAAGGCGCGGCGCCGCCGGGGCGGTTGTAGGCGCTGCGTTTGCCGCAGCGGCTGCCGTTGCGGGCGGTGTTGTAGGGGCAGGGGCAGTTGCCGGAGTAGGCGGCGATGGAGTTGTCGATCAGGCGCTGGGCGATGGCGTCGTCGGTGAGGCTGGCTTCTTTGGCCGTTGCCTGGAAGGTGCAAAGCAGTGCCCAGAGGGCGATAAAGACGATTCCTGTCTTTTTCATGGCCGTTCCTTAGCTTGATGGATGAATGATCCACAGGCTTTTTACCATGATATCAGTAGGCCATTAATTACTTTTTTGCCGGAATGGCCGCGGCTGTCTGCCTGAGCGGCTCGCGAACAAGTTCGCGCCTGCCGGGAGGTGGCGGTATGCTTTCGCGCAGTTCATTCAAGGCACTGTTTATGTCGCGCAAAAAACCATTACCGCCCTCTTCTCCTGGTACCGCGCCGGTACATTTTCTCGGCAGTCAGCCGTGGTGGCTCAGTGTGCTGCTGGCCGTTGTTACGGGGTGGTATCTGCACTCGGTAGCTGTAGAGCCGCTGCCTGAGTTTGCCGGTGGGCATTCGGGCGGGTTGGCGGTAAGTGCGATGTTTCAGAAGATGGCGGTTATTGGCCAATACGTGCTGCCGCTGATTTTCCTGGCGGGGGCTGCGGGGTCGTTGTTGCGGCGGCGCAAGGCGGTTGTACTGCCGGAGCCTGAGGTTGCGCCGGAGCCTGAACCGGTTGTTGAAGAGAACGAGGCCGAAGTGGTGGCGCCTGAGGCGCTTGAGGCCCCCGAGGTTGAGCCGGTTGCTGCGCCGACCGAGCCTGAGGTGGAAGTCAAGGCGCCGAATTGCCCACACTGCAAGAAGCAGATGGTGTTAAAGGTGGCAGGTTCCGGGGCCAATGCCGGGGGGAATTTCTGGGGCTGTGTGGATTATCCAAAGTGTCGGGGAATACGGCCGATTTTTGCGCCGATGAAGTAAGGCGACGCTTCGCACTTGATCGCCAGCAAGTCGACTCCCACAGGGTGAGCCACAGAGGCATAATGCCATCTCGTTTTTCCGGGCGTCATTAGAAGAGGAAGTCGGATGCGCAGGTTCAGTCTCAAAACCGCCCTGGTATGCGTGGCGTTGATCGGTGGTCTGTTTGCCGGGGATGCGTTGGCGGCGAGCAAGGCCAAGCATCCGCCGGCCAAGGCCACGACGCAACGGGTGTCGATGCTCGGCGGCAAGCTGGTATTTGCCCTGCCCAAGGAGTACGTGAAAAGCCCGATGCCGGAGATCGACGACAAGGCCAAGGCGGCCGGGGTCACGGGCGCGCTGTATCTGAACAAGCCCGCCCACCGCGTAGTGATCGTCACCGAAACGCCTCTGCCCTCCGGCGCCAAGGTCTCGGCCAATGACAAAAAGACCCTGGACACCATCAACGCCGATGCGCTCGCGCAGCAGAAAAGCAGCTACCAGAACTTCAAGAAGCTGAGCGAGAAGAAGCTGGTGCGCAAAGGCCTGGGCCTGCGACAGCTTGATATCGCAGGCGACGTGGACGGTGGTCGGGTGATCAGCACGACGATTACCGCAGCCTCGGGAACGCGCACGGCGATGGTCAATGTGATTTCCCTGGAGAAGGATGCCAAGGATCATGGGGTGTTGGTGAAGGCGGTCACTGGGGCGAAGTGAGGGTTGAGCCTGTACTGCCTCTGTAGGAGCCGCCTTGGTGGCGATCGAGTGCGAAGCGCTCGTAATGAAGTCGGTGACTGAACTGCCGCTATCGCCAGCAAGCCGGCTCCTATGGGATCTCATTCCAATTCAAGTGGTCGGCACTCCCCAGGTCCATGTGTTCGCGGCAATCCGCAATCAAACCGACTTCCTCCCCTCCACCACCATCCGTACCGCAAACCCGCACAGTACCGTGCCCATCAGCCAGCGCTGGAAGGTGGCCCAGTTGGGGCGTTGGGTGAGGAATCCGGCGATAGAGCCAGCGGCCATGGCGATGAGGGCGTTGACGGTGAGGCTGACGGCAATCTGGCAACTGCCCAGGACCAGGGATTGGCTGAGAATGCCGGCACCGTGGTCGAGGCTGATGAATTGCGGCAGCAGGGAAAGGTAGAGCACAGCGACCTTGGGGTTGAACAGGTTGGTCATCAGGCCCATGAGGAACAGGGTTTTGTTGCTGTCCTGAGGCAGGTCCTTGACCTGGAAAGGCGAGCGGCCACCGGGTTTGATGGCTTGCCAGGCCAGGTAGAACAGGTACAAGGCACCCGCCAGGCGCAGGGTGTCGTACGCATAGGGCACGGCCATGACCAGGCCGGTGATGCCGAACGCTGCGCAGAGCATATAGAAGATGAAACCCAGGCCGACGCCACCCAATGAGATCAGTCCAGCCTTGCGCCCTTGGCTGATGGAGCGGGAGATCACGTAGATCATGTTCGGCCCCGGCGTCAGAACCATGCCCAGGGAGATAAGGGAAAAAGCAATCAGGTTGGCGAGATCCGGCATGACACGTCCTGTTATCGGTAGTTTGGAAGGACTGAATCGGTGATGCATTCCAGCTGATGGGCAGGCAGCCGGTCAATGACAAAATGTGGCCAAGGAATAAAAAAGCACCAAAGTAATATCACTTTGACACCTAAGTTCACATATCCACCCCATATAATTGGCTGATATATATATTTTCTCCGTAATGGCAAAATGCCTTGCCTGTATGAGAAAATTCGAAATATCAAGCGGGCCCATTATCTCGGGCTCAACGGTGGGTAACGGGATGAACAAACACGACGGCAAGGGATTGTCATTTGCCAAGCGCATCTATTTGCCGCGCAGTCTCGGGTTGGGCATCGGTTTTTTCAGTGTCCTGGCGACGCTGTACCCTACACATCCGTCAGGCTGGGTCTGGGCGCTGTTGGTGTTCAATGGCTTTATCTGGCCCCATGTCGCTTATCAATTGGCGCGGCTGTCGCGTCAGCCTTATAAAGCCGAACGCCGCAACCTGATCTACGACTCCCTGGGCGGAGGCTTCTGGGCCGGGGCTATGGGCCTGAGTCCATTGCCGACGGTGACCGTGCTGTCGATGATGGCGATGAATAACATTGCCGCAGGCGGTCAGCGGCTGTTTATCTATGGCAGCCTGGCCCAGGCTGCTGGCGCGTTGATGGCCATCCTGATCTTTTCGCCGGAGTTCAATCCCGGCAGTACGCCGCTGCAGATCTATGCCTGCCTGCCGATGTTGGTGATTTATCCGTTGGCTGTCGGTCTGGTGTCTTATCAGGTGGCGGTGAAGTTATCGGCGCATAAACATATCCTCAGCAAACTCAGCCGTACAGACAGCCTCACCGGTTTACTCAACCATGGTTCATGGAAAGACTTGCTGCATATCGAGTTCGGCAATTGCCAGACACTGGAACGCAATACCACTATCGCCCTGATCGATATCGATCACTTCAAGAACATCAATGACAGCTACGGTCATATTGTCGGCGATACCGTGCTCAAACTGATGAGCGATGCGTTGGTGCGCAAGTTGCGCGACAGCGATCTGATTGGCCGTTACGGCGGCGATGAGTTTTGCGTGATCCTGCCCAATACCTCGCGCCAACAGGCCCACGAGATTCTCGAGCGCCTGCGCCTGGCGATGAATGCCCACCATGATGTGCTGCTGCCGGATTTGCAGATCGGCCTCAGTGTCGGTATCGCCAGCTACGGCCCGCACCTGACAGACGCAGCCATGTGGCTGCATGAAGCGGACAAGGCGCTGTACAGCGCCAAGAGCAATGGGCGTAATCAGGTGGTCGTGGCCACCACCGAGTCGGCGCAGTTTGCCTGGTCCAATCCGCAGTTGGAGTAATCAGCTCATTGCCTTGGCCAGCATGCCGAACAGGCCGGGCATTTGTGTCGGCTTTTTCTCCTCGGGCTTGTCGGCTTTGGGCACGCTGCTGTACTGCGCGAACTGACTGCTCAGGCCCGGCGCCTCCCCAGCCTTGTCGGAAAACCTGTGCATGACCTGCTCCATGAACTCCAGGTTGCCATGGACACGAGGGTTGTCCGGGTCGGTCATGTAGCGCACAAAATCCTGATCCAGCCGCGTGCTGCTCAGCGCTTCGCTGTCACGAATGCGCTTGAGTATGGGCCGCTCGCTGTCAGTGAAATAGCCACGTGGCTCTTTGGCGGCCTTGTCGGGGTCGCCCTGTTGCTCGCGATAGCGCGCCAGGTTCCTGGCCAGCTCATCGACATACTTGAGGTCTGCGCCCTGCTCCCGTGCGTGGAAGTAGATGTCGCTGATCAATGCCCGATCCGCCTTGTTCAACTGTTCGATCGCCGGTTTTGCCTCGACCTGGCTTTTGCTGTCGGCAGCATTGATCGCGCTGCTTTTGCTCTTGTCGCTCAAACGCTGTTTCAGCAGCCCTTCGCCACTGATGGACACAGCAGGTGGCGGTTTCTGCCCGGTGATTGCCGCGCGAGTTGCCAGGCGCATCTGTCCACTCACTGTGTTGCGATCGATACGCCCGGACGCCACCGGCGCGATAATTCTGGATTCGACCATGGCCATGATTCGTTCCTCATCACTGCAAGAAATAAGGCACGCGGGTGACCCGAACGGTGCACCCGCGCATATCGCGGCGATAGCTCAGTCGCGCTTCACCCGGTCGGCAAGAAAGTCGAACAGCCCCGGATGGGCATTGCGGCCGAAGACTTTGTTGAGGGTGCGGAAGATGTGTTCCATGGTCGGCTGCGAGAAGCTTGCCTTGGCGCCCCACTTGCGTGTCGGGTCGCTATAGAGGTTCGGATCGACCTTGGGCTTGGTCGGCTGCTCGGCTGTCACGATGGGTGCCGGCGCGTGGTAGTCCCTGGGCCCGCTGTAGCGTGAGAAACGATCACCCAGTGGTGACGCCTTTTCCCCCTCGGTGGAGAACTTATTGACGACCGCTTCGAGAAAGTTGAAATCGGTGTGGCGGATATGGGCGTACTTGCTGTCGGCGGCGTGACGGATAAAGTCCGGGTCCAGTTGCGTGGTCTTGAACGCCTCGCTGCTCATGATCCGTTCGATGATGGCCTTGTCGGTGTCGGCGTAGTCGTACTTCCTGGTCTGCCCCGGCACCACGGCAATATCGACCATGGACATCTGTTCGCCATTGTTGCTCTTGCGAAACTGACCCAGGACGCCAGCGAGTTGATCGACATAGCCCAGATCGACATTTTGCTTCTGGGCATATTCGTAGATATCGCCGAGCAGATTGCGGTCGGTCGCCGTCAGAAACTGCGCCTGCGGGGTCTTGCGGGTGGTCTCATTGAACTCGTTGACGACCGCCGGTTCGATCTTGGGATCAAGACAGCGGAACACCCGGCTCAACAACAGGGTCTTGCCACTGATGGACGCGGCTTCACCCGGATCGACCGCCAGTTTGGCGGGGGAATAAGCGTTGGCCGGGGTGGCGGTTTTCCTGGCCTCTGTTGTCGATGCAGTTTCCTTCGGTTTATGGGTCTCTGTCTTTTTGGCTGCGTGCTCTTCAGCGAGCTTGAGGGCATTGAACCGGGCCATGGTGTTGATTTGCGATTGCGGGACTCTCATGGTGCCTCCTTGTTTTACCTGAAGCCCTTGCTCCGTCCATGGAGGGGCATTTTTGCTGCAACTGATTCAGGGCGATCGTCCGGGACACCGCTCTGTCACGCGGTACACACGGCCCTGTAGGAGCTGCCGAAGGCTGCGAATGGATGTATCTGATGCACCGCTTTCGCAGCCTTCGGCAGCTCCTGCACAGATTTCATTTCAATTCAGACTTCGCCTCGTACTCGTCCCCCTCGCGGCGGGTCAGTCGCTCTTCAACCCGCCGCACGGTTGAGGCGCGGCAGATTGGCCAGCAGCCATTCGGGCGTACGCTCCTGCAACAGCAGGCTGATGGGCGCGTCCAGTTGCAGGCGGCCATAGAGCGCCTCTTCACGCTGCAGGTGCTCCTGCTGCACCTGGCGATAGTTGTAGGGGTAGATGCTGCGTTCGATGGGCAGCAGGGCGTCGAAATGTTGCAGCAGGCCGTGGAAGACGATGCGCCGCTCTACGGTTTCACGGGTGGTGGCGATCAGTTTGATGAAGTATTCGCCATCGAGGTGACGCAAGGCCTGGCTGGCGGCGTAGCGCTCGGCGAGGGTGAAAGACGCCAGCTCGTCATACACCGCCACGCCGAGAAAAGCCCGGGAACGCTGCTCGAAGGGGTTTTCGGCATAAGATCGGCGATGATGGAAACCCAGCACGAAATCCACGGCACTCTCGGCCTGCTCCCTGCGCTCGGGACGCTCCAGTTCCAGCAAATCATCGAGCTGCGGCGCTTGCCGACCCAGCTCAATGATTTGCCGGGCGAACTGCGCAAAAAGGCCTTTGGGCCCCATCAGGCTGGCCTGCTGCTCGCACAGGACCGAGTGGGACAGCGGCGCCTGTCTGGCCGCCAGCTTGCGGAAATTGCGCACTGCCACAGGATCGACCGCAATGCAGCCCAACGGGGTCGATGGCTGTGGCAATTGATCCTGATGAAGTGAAACTGCATTCATCTCATGACTCCTTATAGTGAAATACCCCAGGCATTCCGGGCCTGGCAATGAATAGGGGAAAGCGCTAACAGCCCATTAAAAATCGGATATAAGACCAGGCCGCCACATAGCGCGCTATCGAGAGTGTCAGTCTTGCCGCCATAGTAGTAAGCGACTTGCAATACAACGCCTGCGCCACGAAACGCGACAAACAAACAACCTTTGCCGGGGGCTCCGAATATTAGGTCTCGTTGATATTCGGGCACAATCCGACAGATGTCGGGGGTTGTGCGATTTTGCGCATTTTGGCGTTACTGACATGCAACGCCATGAGTTCGGCACGTCTTTTAACCCCGTGCGTCTTGAGCAACACGGAAACATGGTCCCGGGCCGTATAGATACTCATGTTCAAGTGTTCGGCAATGTCCTTGTTGGCGTAGCCGCGCAGCACCAGGGCCAGTACCTGCAGCCGCCGTATGGGTTCACGCATCGGTTTTCCTCCTGTTCGCGATTCTTGCATTTGAGCGTGCAGGATGCCTTTCACGGTATTCATCCTGACCACGAAAAGTGCATCGGCCTGAACTTTGTTTCTTTTAGAAGTTTTTGCCCGCAGTTACAAATTAACTGACGCCACATATACTCAACCCCGACAAGCACATTAAAAGGCGTACAGACATTTCCTACAAAGCAAAGAAAAATCCTACATAGCAAAGTAACCACTCCTACTCGTATCTACTCGCCCACAGTTAACTTTCCGGCAGTTCCAGACGCAAACCATAAGCGCAGTAAAATAGTATTACAATCAGTAGTTACAATTAATTACGACAAGGAATATTCAGGGATTCGGCAGAGAAAAGGACTTCAAACCTGTAGGAAAGAAACTACATATAGGGAGAATAATAACTGACAGCGATAAATGACGTGAACGAAGGAATCTGTAGGGGATGCCGAGGACTGCGAAAGCGGCGTACAAAACAGATCCATTCGCAGCCTTCGCCAGCGCCTACAAAACCGGATGCCAGACCGGATTGATGTGGGACCGGCTTCAGCCGGGAATACGCCTTCCCGGCTAAAGCCGGTCCCACAGAAAAACCCCATCAGCCGGGTATATTGCATCACCGCGGCGCGTGAACCACCTCCGCGTCCTCAAGCTGCATCCCCCGGCGCAGGCCGAAAAAAGCAGCCGTCCCCAGGCCAACCGCCCCCATTACCGCGCAGTAGCCGACACATACCCAAGGGCTCCAGGGCATCAGCACGATCAGCAGCAAAGGCGTAGTACTGGCCCACAGCGCATAGGCAATGTTGTAGGTGAAAGAGATCCCGGAGACGCGAATATTCGCAGGGAACAGACCGACCATGACCGACGGCACAACGCCTACAATCCCACATCCCAGACCGGCGATGGCGTAGGCAATGGTCAGGGGCAGCCACTGGCCGATCAGGCTCGCATACAACAGGCCGACACCCACTGGCAGCAGCAGGCTGTAGAGGATCACCCCGCGCCAGGCACCGATGCGATCAACCAGAAGACCGGCCAGCACGCAGCCGATATTCAGGAAGACAATGCCGACGCTGCTCAAGGCAAAGGTGTTCATGGCGGTCATGCCAAAGCGTTGCTGCATCACCGTCGGCGTAATGACCACCAGTACCACGACCGCAGAGGTCAGCACGCAGGTCAGCAGAGCCGCAGGCAGCAGCGACTGGCGATGCTCGCGCAGTACGGCACGCAGGGGTAGCTCGGTCATGTCCCGACGCTGGGCATGCAAGGCCATGAATACCGGTGTCTCGCTCAGCCAGCGGCGCAGCCAGACGCCAATGACGCCGAATACGCCGCCCAGCAGAAATGGCAGGCGCCAGGCGTAATCGAGGATTTCCGCCGGCGTGAAGACCTTGGCCAGCCAGGTCGCGGTCAGTGCTCCCAACAGATAGCCGAACGTCAGCCCGGCCTGCAGCACGCCCAGGGCATAACCGCGATGGCCGTCAGGCGCGTGCTCGGCGACGAACACCCAGGCGCTGGGTACTTCGCCCCCCACCGCAGCGCCTTGCAGAATACGCAGCCCCAGCAGAATCAGGGGTGCCCAGTAGCCGATCTGCGCATAGGTCGGCATCAGGCCGATAAGCAGGCATGGCAGGGCCATCATCAGGATGCTCAGGCTGAACACCCGTTTGCGCCCCAGTCTGTCGGCAAAGTGGGCCATCAGGATGCCGCCCAGCGGACGCGCCAGATAGCCGGTGACGAAGATGCCGAAGCTCTGCAACAGGCGCAGCCATTCGGGCATTTCCGGTGGAAAGAACAGCTGGCTGAGGGTCAGCGCGAAAAACACGAAGATGATGAAATCGTAGATTTCCAGCGCACCACCCAGGGCGGCAAGGCCCAGGGTTTTGTAATCGCCCCCGGAAAACCGCGGGGGACGTGGGCGAACATTAGCCGTCATGACAGCTCCCATACACAATTCATTTGACGGTATGGGCCGTGGCCCGCTTACCGGGCGCGAAGAATAGCAAAGCGTGGCAGGATGGTGCGGGTCGCTTACGATTTGCAGGACGAGCGTGTATTTGTGGGACCGGCTTTAGCCGGAAAAGGGCCGGTACATTCGCTACATTTCTTTCGTGTGGAGCGCAGCCTTCCTGGCTAAAGCCGGTCCCACACAGGGCCACCAGCGACCGCACGAAACCATTGGGGCATAGCATGAACAAACAGGAACTGTTCCATCTGGCAGAACAAGGCAGCGTCGATGAACTCAACCTGCTCTCTCTGGAGTCAGGTATTTATCTGCTGGAAATACGGACCGCCAGCCACACCTCAATGCTGCGCAACGACCAGGACAAGGTGATGCACCTGCGCTCCGTGGAACAGGCGCGCCTGCTTCTGGAAGGTCTGCCCCCAACACCTTTTTTCCTGGTCCACGCCTCCCCGTACAATGAAATGTGCGGCCTGGACGACGCGCTGCAGCAACCCCTGCGCATCCCGGTGTCCCTGGAAGCCTGGCGCTGAACAGCGCGGCGCGGCCTCACATGTATGAATACTTGGCGGGTAACGGAACTTAACCTGTCAAAAACCGCACAGAGCCTCAATTC
This sequence comes from Pseudomonas sp. Pseusp88, assembly GCF_047303955.1. Lineage (NCBI taxonomy): Bacteria > Pseudomonadati > Pseudomonadota > Gammaproteobacteria > Pseudomonadales > Pseudomonadaceae > Pseudomonas > Pseudomonas sp. Pseusp88. The sequence goes on from NZ_JBGLYM010000058.1 coordinate 12,200, forward strand.
CCCGAATACGCATCGAGACTCACCGTGATGAATCCCACCCGCCGCAACAGCGTTGCCCTGGATGCCCTTAATTTCTTCCTGGCGGATGTGCGTGACGGCCTGGGTCCTTATCTGGCCATTTATCTGCTGGCCGTGCAGCACTGGGAACCGGCCAGCATCGGTAGCGTAATGACCGTCGCCGGGCTGGTAGCGCTGTTCACTCAGACGCCAGCCGGTGCCCTGATTGACCGGACCCGGGCCAAGCGTGCGGTCGTGATCATTGCCGCATTGCTGGTGACAGGCAGTTGCCTAATCCTGCCGTTCATCCAGGGATTCACTTGGGTCGCCCTGACCCAGGCCCTTGGCGCTGCGGCAGCCTCGGTGTTTGCCCCGGCCATCGCCGCGATCTCGCTGGGTATGACCGGCGCCAAGGCCTTTACCCGCCGTACCGGGCGTAATGAAACCTTTAACCACGCCGGCAACGCCTGCGCCGCCCTCCTCGCTGGTGGCTTTGCTTACCTGTTCGGGCCGATTGCCGTGTTCTACCTGATGGCGGCCATGGCTGTGGCCAGTATCCTGGCGGTCGCCGGCCTATCGGCCGATGCCATCGATCATGAGGCCGCCCGCGGGCTTGAACATGCCCAAGGGGAGGCCGTCCATGTTTCCGGCTGGAAAGCCTTGCTGCATCATCGCGCGTTGCTGATCTTCGGCGCGTGCTGTGCGCTCTTCCACCTGGCCAACGCGGCGATGCTGCCCCTGGTCAGTCAGAAACTGTCGCAGATAGACCTTAGCCTGGCGACGCCCCTGACCTCCGCCTGCATTGTCGCCGCCCAGGTGGTGATGATCCCTGCAGCGCTGCTGGTAGGCGCGCGTGCCGATCTCTGGGGACGCAAGCCGTTGCTGCTGGCAGGCTTCGCCATTCTGCCGGTACGCGGCGTGCTCTATACCTTGTCCAGCGATCCTTACTGGCTGGTCGCCGTGCAAATGCTCGATGGCGTCGGCGCCGGGCTTTTTGGCGCACTGTTCCCGCTGGTGGTCAAGGACCTGACCCGGGGCACGGGGCGGTTCAACGTCAGCCTCGGTGCCCTGACTACCCTGTTCGGCGTGGGCGCGGCGTTTAGCAGCAGCCTGGCGGGACTGGTGGTTCAGCATGCAGGGTACAACGCGGCATTCCTCACCCTGGCGGCCGTCGCTGCCCTTGCCCTGCTTCTGCTGATGCTGGCGATGCCGGAAACCCTGCTTGCGTCTGCTGCAGAGCGCGAGCCTCAGAACGTCGCTCGCAGCCCCACCTGAATACTGCGGTTCCCACACCCCGTAAAACGGCTTCCACGGTAAACGCATCAACAGCGATTCCCGGATAAACCTATGGATGATGGCGCAACGCCCGATCAGCCCCCACGCTGCCACCCTTCATTCCTCGGGTTGCTGATATGCGTGCTCACCTCAAACTGGCCACCGTGGTCATCCTCACCGGCATCGGCGCGGGCCTGGGTGGCATGCTGCTGGCGTTGCTGCTGCATCTGATTCAGCACCTGGCCTACGGCTACGGGCAGGATGCGCTGAGCAGCCACGAGAGTTTCCTGCTGGGAGTGAGCAGCGCCTCGGTCGAGCGGCGGGTCGCGGTCATGGCCTTGTGCGGGTTGGTCGGCGGAATCGGTTGGTGGACGGTGTATCGCTGGGGCCGGCCATTGGTCAGCATCAAACAGGCGGTCGGGGAAAAGGCGCCGCTGATGCCGGTCAAGACCACCCTCGCCCATGCCCTGCTGCAAATCATCACCGTGGCCCTGGGTTCGCCTTTGGGCCGCGAAGTTGCGCCAAGAGAGGTCGGGGCATTGGTGGCCAGCACCTTGTCGCAATGGGCGTGTCTGCCCGTGGCGACTCATCGCCTTTTAGTGGCTTGCGGTGCCGGTGCCGGTTTGGCTGCGGTGTACAACGTGCCATTGGGTGGCACGGTGTTTGTGCTGGAAGTGCTGGTCGGCAGTTTCACCTGGCCCGCTGCGTTGATGGCGCTGGCGACATCGGCCATCGGCGCCTCTGTTGCCTGGCTGGGCCTGGGCGCCGAGTCGCAATATGTGCTGCCGAAATTGCCGTTGAGCGCCAGCCTGATTGCCTTCGCGCTGATCTGTGGGCCGTTGTTCGGGATCGCCGCCCACGGCTTTGTGCGCCTGACCGGCCACGCTCGCCAACAGGCGGCGCGGGGCTGGCAGTTGCCGGTGCTGGCGCTGCTCAACTTCACTCTGATTGGCTGCGTGGCGATTTATCTGCCGCAAATTCTCGGCAACGGCAAAGGTCCGGCGCAACTGGGTTTCGACAGTGAGCTGGGGATTGGCCTGGCAGCGCTGTTGCTGCTGGTCAAGCTGGTGATCACCTCCAGTACCCTGCGCGCCGGGGCCGAGGGCGGCTTGCTGACACCGGGCCTGGCGATTGGCGCGCTACTGGCAATTCTGCTGGGCGGCCTGTGGAGCCTGGCCTGGCCCGGCATTCCTCTGGGCGCATTCGCGGTGATTGGCGCGGCGGCGTTTCTCGCTTCCTCCATGAGCATGCCGATCACGGCAATCGTGCTGATCGCCGAATTCACCCGCATCGATCATGACTTTCTGGTACCGATCATTCTTGCGGTAGTGGGCTCGGTGTGCGCCAGTCGCCTGTGCGAGAAATTTAAATCAGCGCCACCTCGAATTCCGGCAACACCCTGACATAGACTGCCTGAACCCTAACAAGGATCAGGCTCATGACGTTCTCATTGCTGTTGGCTGTACTGATGTCGGGATTTATCTATGGCATTTCGCCGGGGCCGGGTGTCCTCGCCGTGCTGGGCATTGGCGCGGCCAACGGGCGCAAGGCCGGGGCGGCGTTTCTCAGCGGCCATTTGCTCGGTGATGTGATCTGGTGCAGCACGGCGCTGGCGGCGATCATCGGCGCCAAAGTGATCGGCAGCACGGCGTTCGATGTGCTGGGCGTGTTGAGCGGGCTGTTCCTGTTCTGGCTCGGCTTCAAGGCGATCACCGCCAAACGCAATAGCGACGGCCAGCCCCAGGCCACGGCACGGCGGCCGTTCTGGCACGGCATCATGTTCGGCCTGACCAACCCCAAGGCTTACCCGGTGGCCGTGGCGACCTTCACTGCCCTGATCTCCAGCCGCGCCGAGCTGTTGAACTGGTCGATGCTGCCGTTGCTGATCCTGCTCAGCACCCTGGGCGGGATCATCGCCTATTCGATCATCATCACCCTGGTCGGCACTCGCCATGTGCGCACCCTGTATCAGCGCCATGAGCTGACCATCACTCGCATCTGCGGCCTGATGTTCATCGGCTTCGCCGTCAATGCCCTGATGCATGCGGTGCCTAGCCTGATTCCGCGCAAACCCTGATCAAGCCGTCGACGTGGCCTGCTGTTCAAGCCACGTCAGGAACTCCCTGACCGGGGCTTGCCGTTCGCGCCCGGGTACGCACACGGCAAAGTAACGCGGCCCCGGCAAACGCACCTCGGGGCGATAAGGCACCAGCAGGCCCTTGGCCAGGCTGTCGGCCACCAGCACGCTGCTCGCCAATACCAGGCCCTGCCCGGCAATCGCCGCATTCAAGGCGAAATGCTCGTCCTCGTAATGACGCAAGACCGCCCGTGGCAGCCAGTCGCCGTGCCCTGCCGCCGCGCACCAGGTTGCCCAGTCCAGGGCAAAGCCTCCCGGAATGTCCCAGCGCAGGTCGATCAGCTCAAGGCGCTCGGCGCTTGCCGGATCGGCCAGCCCCGGCGCGGCATAGGCGGCGAAGTTCTCGCTCATCAAGGGCCTGTGCAGCAGCGCCGGGTCTTCCCGGGAAACGGTGCGGATCGCCAGGTCGATGCTCGAGTCACGCAGCAATTCCAGCACTTCATTGGCCGTTTCGACCCGCACGTTGAACGACGGCCACTGCCGATAGAAATCCCCCAGTCGGGGAATCAACCAGGAGGCCGCCAGTGCCGGGGTGGTGGTAAGGATCAGGGTATGGGAGTCCGCGCGTGGACGCAGGGCTTCGAGGCTGCGGCTGATATCAAGCAGCGCCGCGTGAGCGTCCCGAGACAGGCGTTCGCCCTCAGCAGTGAGCTGCACACCCTTGCCGCTGCGGGTGAACAATAGCGTGCCCAGCCAGGCTTCCAGTGCCTTGATCTGATGGGAGACCGCTGCCGGGGTGACCGCCAGTTCGTCGGCGGCGCTCTTGAAGCTGGCCAAACGCGCTGCGGCTTCGAAGGTGCGCAGGGCGGTCAGGGGAAGTTTGCTGAACACGGGCAGCCTCGCCACAAGTGAATTGAATTGAGCGAGGCTGAATTTATCTCATTTTGCTCACGGAGGATTTGCCATTAACGTGCGGGCACTGACCAAGGAGACCCGCCATGCAAGGCCCCACCCGCAAAGTGCTGCAAGCCGTCCTCTACGAAGGCGTAGCGGTAGCGTTCATTACTCCGATCCTGGACCTGCTGTATGACCAGGGCATGGTCTATTCCGGGCTGTTGTCGATTCTGATGTCGGCCAGCGCCCTGGCCTGGAACATGATCTTCAATGCCCTGTTCGAACGCTGGGAAGCCCGCCAACCGAAGCGCCAGCGCACCCTGAGCCGTCGCCTGCTGCACTCCCTGGGCTTCGAAGGCGGCCTGACCTTGATGCTGTTGCCGCTGATTGCCTGGTGGCTGAGCATTTCCTGGTGGGCGGCACTGGCGACCAACCTGGGGTTGTTCGGGTTTTTCTTCGTCTATTCGCTGGTGTTCCAGTGGGTGTTTGACCGGGTGTTTGATGTGCCGGAGTCGGCGATGGAGCAGCGGAGTACATAAAACCGTAGGCCACCTTTGTGGGACCGGCTTCAGCCGGGAATACACCTTCCCGGCTAAAGCCCCACAGACCTCACCCATTCAGGCAATCACCGCGCTACAACCCCACCTTCAACAACTCGCCATTGTCATCATCGGTCAGCACATAGAGAAACCCGTCCGGTCCCTGGCGCACGTCGCGAATGCGTTGTTTCAGTTCGCCGAGCAAACGTTCTTCGTGAACGATCCTGTCGCCATCGAATTGCAGGCGGATCAGGGATTCAGCCGCCAGGGCACCGATAAACAGGTTGTGGTCCCAGGCCGGAAAGCGCTGGCTGTCATAGAAGGTCATGCCACTGATTGCCGGTGACTTTTCCCATACATGAAATGGCTTGATCGTACCTTCGACAAACTTGCCCTTGGCCTCTTTAATCGGCTCGCCGGAGTAATCGATGCCATGGGTCGCCAGGGGCCAGCCGTAGTTGCCGCCGCGTTCGATGATATTGACCTCGTCACCGCCCTTGGGCCCGTGTTCATGGGTCCACAGAGTGCCGGTCCAGGGGTTGAGTACCGCGCCCTGCTGGTTGCGATGACCGAAGCTCCAGATTTCCGGACGCACGTTGTTCTGATTGACGAAGGGATTGTCCGGCGGCACCTGGCCGTCCGGGTAGATCCGTACGATCTTGCCCTGCAACTTGTCCAGATCCTGGGACGTGGCCTTTTCGTTGTTCTCGCCCAGGGCGATGAACAGGTAACCGTCGCGGTCGAAAACCATGCGCGAACCAAAATGCGCCCCCGTGGACAGCTTGGGCTGCTGGCGGAAGATCACCGTGAAGTTTTCCAGATGGGTCATGTCCGCCGACAAGCGTCCGCGCCCGGCCGCAGTGCCGGCGTGATCGCCACTTTCGTCACCTTCGGCGTAAGTCAGGTAGACCAGGCGGTCCCTGGAGAAATCCGGAGACAGCACGACATCAAGCAAACCGCCCTGCCCTTTGGCCCAGACCTGCGGCACGCCGGAAATCGGCTTGGAGACCTTGCCGTCCTCGCCGATCACCCGCAAGTCGCCGGGGCGCTCGGTGACCAGCATGCCTTGTTTATTCGGTAGAAATGCCAGCGCCCAAGGGTGTTTCAGGCCAGTGGCAATGGGCTCGACGCTGATGCTGCCCAGCTCGCTCGGGTAGTGCTGCACCTCGGCGGCCGCAGCGCTCAATGGCAGGGACAGGCAGGCGACCGCACACAGGGTTGCGGACAGGGTTCGATAGAACATGGACAGTTCCTTATGTCTCAATTGGTTGGCTTGCGTTGACCGCTATTGCCCGAATTGCCTGCGGGAGCGGCGTCCTGACGGGCGGGACGCGATGGAACAGAATAGCCATTGCCGACACCGCCGTTTTCCAGGGTCGGCGGACGCGGGTTGGGGGCAGTGCTCGGGCCGTGTATGGGCGGGGTGCTGGGTTCGGTGCCCTGGCGGCTATTGGGATTGGCGTTGCGGATGGGATTGTTGCCAGGATTATCGTAGGTGCTGTTGGGCAGGTTCTGGGCGCCAACGCCGCAGCTGACACCCAGCACAAGCGCGGAGCCGAGGCCGCATGCACACAGTATTCGGGTAAGACGGCTCATAAGGGTCTCTCCGGAAACAGAAATGTAGACCTATGTTGGAGGGCGATTGTGTGACGAGGTTCGCTTTTGGCCGCGCTGCATTTTTGTAACAAGAATGATCAGGCTTCCGACGGGCTGCACAAATCTTCCAGACAAATCCTGCATTCAGCGGTAACGTCATCCGACGAACGTCTTTGTCATCGGAGCGGCGGCATGGCCACGCAGAACTGGATCACTCTCAAGCAGGATGCCGAATCCGGCATCGAGACGATCCGTGCGCATTTCGAGGGCCACGCTTATGATCCACATTGGCACGACAGCTATCTGGTAGGCCTGACCGAACAGGGCGTGCAGCAATTCCACTGCCGCGATGTACGCCATCAGAGTACGCCCGGCGGCGTATTCCTGCTTGAGCCGGGGGAAATTCATGATGGCGACGCGCCCATGTCCGAGGGTTTCACCTACCGCACCCTGTATCTGGAGCCAAACTGGCTGGAACGGGAACTGCGCGCCCTGTTCGAACAGGCCCCCGAGCATTGTGAGCTGAGTTTTGCCGCGACGCTGGCCCGCGACCCGCGCTTGGCCGAGTGTACCGCCCAGGCCTTCAATGCCCTGCATAGCGAAGACCTGCGCATCGTGCGCCAGACCACCCTGGACAACCTGCTTGGCAGCCTGACCCAGCACCTGCGCTGGCGCAAACGGATCAATCCGGACCCGCGCCTGCCGCTGGTGGCGCAACGGGCCAGGGATTACCTGCATAGCCATCTGCATCAGGACATCGGCCTGGATGACCTGGCCATGGCGACGGGCGTCGACCGTTTTCGTCTGAGCCGCGCCTTCAAGGCTGCTTTCGGCCTGGCACCCCATGCCTATTTGATCCAGCTGCGGCTGGCCCGGGCCCGGCGTTTGCTCGCGCTCGGCCAGACTCCGGGCGACGTGGCCGCCTCACTCGGTTTTTCCGATCAGAGCCACTTGGGCCGCTGGTTCCAGCGCGCCTACCGGATGAGCCCGGCGGACTACCGCAAGCGCTGCTCAAATCTTCCAGACTGAGACACCCGGCAAGGCGATGATCGAGCCACGATCCATTGCTGCCGAGCCTGAAAATGTCTTCGATCCTGCCGTTTTTGCTATTCGCCTTTGTCGCCTCCATCACCCCCGGCCCGACCAATATCCTGGTACTGACCAATAGCTCGCGCCACGGCCTGTGGGCAACCACCCCCATCGTGCTCGGCGCCTGTGCCGGGGCCGCCGCGCTGGTACTGGTGGTGGGTATGGGCCTGGGCGATGTGCTGATTCGCCATCAGGCGCTGCAGACGCTGATGTCCTGGGCCGGGATTGCATGGCTGAGCTGGATGGCCTGGCAGATCTTGCGCAGCCCGGCCGAAGCCATCGACCCCAACCAGACCGACAGGAAAGGCCCCGATCTGGGCCTGTTCGGCGCAGCTAGCCTGCAGCTGATCAACCCCAAGACCTGGATGATGGCCCTGGCCGTGACCAGCGTATTCGCCGGGCAAGACGCCGACCGCACGTTGCGCGTGCTGTACCTGTCTCTGGCGTTTTTCGCGGTGGCGATCCCCTGCATGACGGCCTGGGCCTTTGCCGGTGTCGGCGCAGCGAGCTTCATTCGCTCGGCCAAGAGCATGCAATGGTTCAATCGGGTGATGGCGCTGCTGTTGCTGGCATCGACCTGGATGACGTTGTTGATCTGATCTTTACTGTGGGACCGGCTTCAGCCGGGAAGGCGGCGGTGATTTCAACGGCCTATTACCGGCTAAAGCCGGTCCCACATCAGCCCTGTATTTGCAGCGGGGGGCTGAATCAACTCGATTCATGTGGGAGCCGCTGTTGTGGGTCTGACCCTTATTGTGGGACCGGCTTCAGCCGGGAAGGCGGCGGTGACTTCAATGACCTATTCCCGGCGAAAACCCCCACTCAATATCA
>NZ_JBGLYM010000059.1:0-20166 GCF_047303955.1 Pseudomonas sp. Pseusp88
TTCACGCGCTACTGTGGGAGCGAATTCATTCGCGAAAGCTTTATTCCGGACGCCGCCAATGTGTTGGATGTACTGGCTTTTACAGCAAACATAGAATCTCCCACAGTTCGCTCCCATGACACTCGCTTTGACAGAGTCCGTCCCCTTATAAAAACAGTTTGATTCATCCTCAGCTCGGCGGAATGGTCGCCAGGGTGGCAATCACCAGCGTCAGCACCAGAAATCCAAATACCAAAACAGCCATCTTGCCCATAGACATAATTGCCTCCAACGTTTCATGGCTTGATCGTTGGGGCAATTGTCCGCCCGCTGCTGCACTCATAACAGCGTCAGATTCTGAATAAAAATACGGATCAGATGACTTTTTCATGCCTCTGGCATGCGCCACGCCGCTCGGCGCCGTCCCCTGAGGCGATGATTGAATCCATGTTACAGTTTCCCAAGTGGATGCTTAGTTACGTCCCTTAAAGGGGACTTACTTTAAAAGGAATGGGAAATAGACATGGCGGCGTCCGCATACGTTGATCAAATCCAGAAGTTGTACATTGCCTACTTTGGCCGCCCGGCAGACCCGGTCGGACTGAACTACTGGACAACCCAGGTAGATGCGGCAGGCGGTAACCTGTCCCTGGCCATTACCGGTTTTTCTGCCTCCCTGGAGTCCGCCATACTCTATGGCAGCACCAGTTCGACAGACAAAATCACCGCCATTTATCTAAACCTGTTCAACCGCAATCCCGAGCCGGCAGGTTTGAGTTACTGGGTACAACAACTGGATCAGAACACCCTGAGCCCGTCCAACGCGGCCTGGCAGATCCTTACCAATGCCGGTGCAGGCGACGCCCAATCCGTGGCCAATAAACTGGCCATCGCCAATGCGTTTACCGCGCAGCTGGATACTGCCGCAGAGATCAAAGGTTACGGTGGTGCCAATGCCGGCGCATTCGCCCGGCAGTTCCTGCGCACGGTGGATTCGACTTCCGACTCAGTGGTCGCGGCAACTTCCGGGCTGTCCGATGCAGTCACTCGCGCCACCACGCCCACCGATACTTCACCAGGCTCGCGGACTTTCACGTTTACCACAGGCGTCGACCGTTTCTTCGGCGGCGACGGTAATGACACAGCAATCGGTGATGAATCGACCTTTACTCCCGGCAATTTTTTTTACGGCGGCGACGGAATAGACACGCTGGTCATGACGATGGCGAGCCTGCACCAACTGGACGGTAGCCTTCAGCATGTCGAAATAGTGAATATCACTTCGGCCAGCGGTGGGACATTCTCTGCTCCCTTTGACGTTACCAGCGTCAACCTGAACGTCGCAGGCAACGGCCTGACCACTCTGGACCCGGTTGCCAACTCCAGCGTCACCACCGCAGGCTCCGTGAGTATCGTGGGCGCCGGGGCTAATTCCATCACCATCAAGGAAAGCTCAGGCATATCCATCATCCGTGGGGGTGAAGGCACGTTAGCCCTTACCCTGGACCATGTCAGCGCTCCTACCGCACAAATCACTGCCAGCGCGATACTCAACAGCCTGACCCTGAAGAACCAGCAATCGGCCTTGTCCCTGGACCTGAGCAGCGCGGCGTCCGCCAATCTGGCGCTCAAGCTGCAGGATGCCGGCTACGCGGCAGACGGTTCGGTTGTCGGCATTGCCATCACTGCGGGCACCATCACCAAGAGCCTTGCCCTCGTCGCGAGCGGCACCAAGAGCGCCGTTGGCCTGACAGGCAACGCCCTGGAAAGTATCCTGATCAGTGGCAGCTCTGCCCTTAGCCTCGACGTGGCGGCCCAGAGCGGCAGCACGGCGTCGAAACTCACCAGCATCGACGGCTCCGGCGCTACCGGCAACCTGTCCATCACCACCCATGCCGCCACGACAACGGGCGGCCAGTCGGCGCTAAGCATCAAAACCGGCAGCGGCAACGACCTGATCAGCGTCGCCACCTCCAGCTTTTCCGGCTCACTGGCCGCCACCGTCACTACCGGCACTGGCAGGGATACGGTGGATGTCAGCGGCGCAACCCTCGCCTCCCTCAGTAACAAGCAAATCACCACCATCACCGACCTGACGCGCGGCCAGGACTCAGTGAAGTTCGCTGCAGGTGGCACTTTCAATGCCAGCGAAGTGAATGTCAGCACCGCCACCAGCCTGGATGCTGCCATCACCGCAGCCCTTGGCGCAGTCAATGGCACGCAATGGTTCAAGTACGCAGGCGATACCTACCTGATCAACAACGACAACATCAGCGGGCTCAATGCAGCGGATACTGTCGTCAAATTGAGCGGTACGCTTGATCTGAGCAGCGGCTCGATCTCGACCGCTGGCGTGCTCTCCTTCACCGCGTAACAAAACAGCCCCACCTGCGGGTGGGGCTGTTGGCTGCACATTCAGCACTCAATCAGGGAAATACACGGCATGAAGCTTTGGATCACCGGCCTTGCCCTCGCCGCGCTGTCAGGCTGTGGCACGGTCAAGACACTCAATGACAAGACAGGCGCCGCCGATGACCTGGCGCGCTGGCAATCGCACTGCGACACCATTCCCCGCGCCTACAGTGGCGCGGCCTATCAATTCTGCAACCTGGACGCCCCGCAACGCTCCGGCTCGCACTGGACTGCGCCACCGATCGCGCTGGACCTGATCATTTCCGGGATCGCCGACACCCTCGTGCTGCCGTACACCGGTTATCAACAATATCAGCAAGGCGATATCAAGGTGCGGCGCAAGCAATATTGAGTCCGCCTGTGCGTACGGCATGGATCTGCTCGAAGGCTGTACGCTGCTCAGGCCGAAACCCTTCGAACGCCGGACGGTTCTCCGAATGGTCGTTGATGCCGCGCATCACTCGTCCGTTGTATCACCGCGCGTCGTCTACCGGAACTGTTTGAGAACTGCAACGTACGGTATAGAGCCATCGAACAAAGCTGCTACAGTCCTGCGCAAACTTTAAAGGCCTGATCCGGACGTTCCGTCAGCCATTTATCTGAGGGAGCAAAAACGATGGCTGCATCAACCTATCTCGATCAGGTCCAACAACTCTATATCGCCTATTTCGGTCGTCCTGCCGATCCTGTGGGCCAGCGCTTCTGGGCGCAGGTGATCGACGATGCGGGCGGTAGCATTGCCTCTGTGCTGGCTGGCTTCTCGGCATCCAACGAATCCCAGGCCCTGTACGGCGCATCGAGCACCGCGCAAAAAGTAGCAGCGATCTATTCCAACGTCTTCAACCGCGCGCCTGAAGCTGCGGGCCTGGCTTACTGGGTCAGCCAGATCGACTCGGGCCAGATCACTCAAGCCCAGGCTGCCTGGACCATCCAGCAAGCCGCTGGCCCCGGTGATGCCAGCACTGTGAACAACAAGCTGATCGCAGCCAACGTATTCACGGCGAATATCGATACGACTGCTGAAATCGTCGGTTACAGCGGTAGCACTGCTGCTGCAGTGGCTCGCGCTTTTTTGAACAAAGTCGACGCCACCTATGCGTCGATTGCTAATGTGGCGACAGACTCTATCGCTGCCGTCGCCGCCGCGACAGGTCTTGCGATAGCTTCGCCGACAACGCAGGCCCCTCCGGCGACTCCTGTATTCTCAGCAATCAAAGATGGGAATAACGTCGTCACCTTCGACAATATCGGAAACGAGATAACGATAACTGAATCTGGTGGCGTCTATACCGTAACCAATAACGGTACGTACGCAGGTTCCAAGACTTTTTCTGGCACTGTCTCGGGCATTGTCGTCCCAGACACAACGACGCTGAAAATCAGCAGTGCCGTAGCGGCGGGCCTAACGTTTACCGGCGCGGGGTCGGTCGTGCTAACTGACACCGGCTCGGTGGCCGCAACAGTTCTGAGCGGTATTGATAGTGCGACAACCGGCCTGGTCGTGGCGACGGGCGTGAGCCTTATCACAGGTACGGCGGCGCAAGTTGCAGCTGTAGCTGGTGCGGCAAGTACGGCCACAAGCGGCCTGGCAACCAGCACTGCTTATGCGGTAACCGTAACGGGCCTGGCGGATGTGGCCAGTTTGAACATTATTGATGCCAAAACCAACGGTGTGATCACGGCCTCGGTTAGCGGTACCGCGGCAACCCTCAACGGCCTGGCGCCTGCCAGCACTAACAACGCTTACTCGCTCATCGTCACTAACGACACTGGCGCTACGGCCGCCTCGGTGCTGTCTTTACTCGATAGCAAGACCACCGCTTTAGTGGATGCTACTGCTATTACCTTGATCAGCGGTACAGCGGCAGAGATCGCAGCTGTAGCCAATGCCACTAGCACGCTCTCAAGTGGTCTGAACATTAGCGGCACCTTTACAGCAAACGTCTCGGATGCACTGACTGGCGCCGGTGGTGTGACTAGCCTGAACCTGATCGATAACAGAACAAGTGGCGCTGTTACCGCATCGCTTACGGGTACGATTGACCAACTCAAAGCACTTAATACTAATCTGACCGCAGACGCCAATGCTTATACACTGACGCTGTCAGATACTTCAGCCGCCGCCAACGATCTGGTGACGCTTGATCAGAAAACTTCAATTGCGATCAATGCCACTTCGGTCACTACGCTTTCCGGCACGTCCGCAGATGTTCTGACTGCTGTAATCGCAACGGGCATCACCAAGGCGGTTGGTTTTAACTCAACCCTCTCCGGCGCATTCACTGTCTCCGACATTAACAGCATTGCGGCCTCAAGTGCAGCGGGAATCATCACCTATAATGCTGGAGCTGCTGGGGGCACAATAGATTTTACAGGTGTAAGCCATGCAGTGGTGATCAATGGCGGCAGCGGCATCGACAATATTATTGGCGGCTCAGGTAACGATATATTAAATGGTGCGTCCGGCGATACTTTGTTCGGCAGCGCGGGCAACGACACATTCAATGTAACTGCGGGTAGCGTAACCATTGCCGATCTCTCTAGCGGCGATAATTTGGTGGTTAGCGCTGGAGGAACTGCGGTCGCAAACAACATAACCAACTTTAGCGCAACCGCGGGGACAGTCAACTCGGGCGCGGTGACGCTTACTGCCGCCAGTACGGGCGCAAGCATTGACCTGCATCTGGCGTCGAGCGCGAATGGTTTTTCGATTACAGGAGGCGTCGGAAACGACACCCTGATCGGATCATCTGGAAATGACGTGATCACCAGCGGTGGCGGCTCGGACATACTCACAGGCGGTGCCGGCAATGACAAGTTCATAATTACTGGCCGTACAGGATTTGTTTCAGCTTCTTCGACATATGCCTCTATAACAGATCTAAGTCTTTCCGATAAAATCTCGTTCGGAGTTAGTGGCATGTTTTTGTTAGCGGATGCGGTCAATCATTCATCGTTTGCGGATGCACTTTCGAGCGTGCCCACGTCTAGTAGTTCGACAATGTTAGTTATACGAGCGGTAGGCAACGACACCTATGCTTTTTTTATGAGGCATCTAACCCCGGCATCAGTGATGTTGTTAAGATAGTAGGCATAAGCTCAAACTTTGCCGACTATAGCTTTACGCTTTTCTAACTATCTGAGATAACGAACCGTATTAAGAGAAACGTCAGAGGGGGTGCCCTTGGCTTACACCAAGCTAAAATTCAAGGGCTTCCACGCATCTGCCATTCGAAGGTTGGTCGCATCACGGATGTTGACGCATCCTGCCGGCCGCTCCTTTTATGTGCGTGAGGCGCTTATTTCTTTGGCATGAGCAGCCCTCAAGGCTTCTTCGCTACGGCGTCATAGCTGCGCTGACAGGCAAATCCGGCCCGACGACTTGCTGTAAGCGCTGACGCCAACTCTCCCGCGTATCCATCAGCTTCTGTTCGCAACTGGGCGAGCAGATCGGCAAGGTCTCCGATTGTTTTGCCTCTTGCGGCAAGGCGGGTACTGAGGGCGGTTCTATCGGCAAGCAGCTTGCTGGTTTGGTCGCGCAGGCTGTCAATGTCAGTACGCTGCCGAGCAGCAAGAGCATCATCCACTGTTTTCTGATTGGCTGCATCGGTGCGTACCTGGTCAATGTCACGTTGCCGTTTCTGTTCGGTTTGCCGGGCTTCGTCCTCGGCTTTGCGGGCTGCTTCGGCAATGTCAGCCTTGTAATCGGAGTAATCCTTGCGAGTGCCGGCCAACTCCAGGTCTGGTAGCCCAGGCCAGCAGTGAGCGCGACGATCAGGGCCAAGAGAGCCCAGGCCCAGACCGGTACCAGTTTGAGGAGAGCACTTATGCCAGTGCCCGCCGCAGGCCTTCATCGACCACGGAGTCGGCATGGGATTGCCGCCCGGTCCATTCCTGCCACGCGAGGCGTAAAGCGCGAGATTGACCCCTTCACCCGGGATGAAGCCGACGTGCTTATCGCCCAACTGTACAAAACGACGAGCGGCCTACAGGCGATCTACGCGGCGTTTTTTGAGTTCTGTTTCTACACCGGCATGCGGCCGGGCGAGGTGATGGCCCTGCGCTGGAGCGAGGTCGACACCCGCAAGAGATCGGCCAAAGTTAGCCGCATTCGTATCCGTGGAAAGATCAAAGAGCGGACTAAAACCAAGACATCGAGGGAAGTTTTATTGAATGATCGAGCATTGATGGCACTCGATAAAGCTAGGCCGCTGACGGCAGCACGCTCCGATTCGAAATATCGCCCGTTACCAATTCATGATCGCCAGCTCCCCGCTTACCTCCACCTTGCCTATTCTCTGGTTGGTGTTCGAGTACCGGATCGACAATTGCTCAAGCCGAAACCCTTCGAACGCCGGACGGTTCTCCGAATGGTCGTTGATGCCGCGCATCACTCGTCCGTTGTATCACCGCGCGTCGTCTACCGGAACTGTTTGAGAACTGCAACGTACGGTATAGAGCCATCGAACAAAGCTGCTACAGTCCTGCGCAAACTTTAAAGGCCTGATCCGGACGTTCCGTCAGCCATTTATCTGAGGGAGCAAAAACGATGGCTGCATCAACCTATCTCGATCAGGTCCAACAACTCTATATCGCCTATTTCGGTCGTCCTGCCGATCCTGTGGGCCAGCGCTTCTGGGCGCAGGTGATCGACGATGCGGGCGGTAACATTGCCTCTGTGCTGGCTGGCTTCTCGGCATCCAACGAATCCCAGGCCCTGTACGGCGCATCCAGCACCGCGCAAAAAGTGGCAGCGATCTATTCCAACGTCTTCAACCGCGCGCCTGAAGCTGCGGGCCTGGCTTACTGGGTCAGCCAGATCGACTCGGGCCAGGTCACTCAGGCCCAGGCTGCCTGGACCATCCAGCAAGCTGCGGGCCCAGGTGATGCCAGCACTGTGAACAACAAGCTGATTGCCGCCAATACATTCACGGCGAATATCGATACCACCGCTGAAATCGCCGGCTACAGTGGCAGCAATTCTGCGACCATTGCACGAGCCTTCTTGAACAAAGTCGACGCAAGCTATGCGTCGATTGCCTACGTAAGCACTTACGCTGTGACGGATGTGGCTCAGGCAACTGGCACAAGTACCAGCACTGCGGTGGCGACCCCGCCCGTGGTCGTGCCAGTCCCGCTGTTCAGTGCAAACGTTGCAGCAGGTGCTGTGGCGTTCAGCGGCGCGGCCACAGGAAATATTTCAGTGTCCTGGTCTGGATTCGCGGGCTCTTCTGACGCCACGTTCAGCCGCAGCGGCAACCTGGCCACCCCTATCCACTTCGGTGGTGTGGGGGGCGCCACGAGTGTGACCCTGGCATCAACCGAAACCCTCGTTGGTTCGGTTACAACACTGGCCAGCCTGACTACTACCGGTGCAGGCTCGGTCCAATTGACGGATAACAGGAATAATCTGACGGGCCAGATTTTTACCGCCGGTTCCGCGCACGATATTTTGACGGTTACAAACTCAGCCGCCGGCAATTTAGACCTGACCCAACTGACCGGCTTTGAAACCATCAACCTTGCTGGCAGCAAGGGCGCAAATATCACTATCGCTGACGGTGCAGGAACAACCGTTAATACAAGCACCGGAGTCACAGTATTTATGGGTAAAGGGGGTCAGACGTTCAATGGCAGCGCCACTACCGACACCGTAAACATTGTGGGGGATACGGTCACTCTGACCGGAGGAGGAGGTAACGATAAATTCCTCGTCGCTGGCGGATCGGGCGTCCTTACCGACCTGTCGACTGGCGACTCGGTAACGATAGCCGTCGGAGGAAGTCTTATCGCGAACAACGTTTCAGATTTTACAGCCACCTCCGCTACTTCCAATTTAAACGACAACAGCACGTTCACATTAAACGCTGCGGCGGCTGGCTCCACCATTAATCTGAGCGGCACTGGCACGAACAGCGGATTCACCATTAACGGCAATGCAGGCATTGACACGATTACTGGTTCTTCGGGCGCCGATATTATTACGGGGGGCGGCGGTGCGAACATGCTCACCGGTGGCGGCGGTAACGACACATTCAAAATATCTTCGGGGGGCACAGACACCATCACTGATTTGAGTGCAGGCGACATTCTGGTTGTTGCCGCTATCGGAACAGTAACCGCAAACAACATATCTGCTTTTACGGCAACGTCCGCGACAGTCAACAACGCGTCCAGTAATACTTCTGTTACCTTGAATGCCCAGGCCGGTGGTGCAACCATCGACCTAAGCCAGGCGACAGGCACAACCGGGTTTAATATTGTCGGCGGAGCGGGGGCGGATACGCTTACAGGTGGCGCCGGTGCTGATACGCTTACAGGTGGCGCCGGTGCTGATACGCTCACCGGCGGTGGTGGTGTCGATACATTCTCCTTTAACGCAGGTAACCGTTCGACTCTAGCTGCGATGGATACCATCACTGACTTCCGGGCAATTTCAGGTGCCAACAACGGTGCAGCAGACATTGTCACCATCAGTGACATCCAGCCGGTCTTGGGGGCCGGGCTTACAGCTATCGTTGGAATGATTATGCCTACTTTGCTTGTCGCGCTCGATGAGCGGGCACAGGAAGGTACCCTTGATAATCAATTGCTAATGTTTACGTGGAACAATGATACCTATGTCTATATCGAGACCACTGGCGCAGCAACCAGCTATGTTGCGGGCGATACATTGATCAAGCTGAGCGGCACGCCATTCACCCCAGGCACCATCATCCACGGTCTAGGCATCGACGGCGTATAACGTCTCCTTGCTTCTGAATATCCGCAGGCGATAAAACGACTCCGCAGCTCACAAGGCTGCGGAGTTTTGTTTTCTGCCGACTGCTTTGCAAGCCAATTGCCTCCCCTCCAGCATTCAGCCGCCGCACATTTCCCTGATATACCCCTGCTCGGCCTTCAAAGCTGCTTGGCTATGGCCTCGTAGCTGCGCTGACAGGAATATCCGGCCCGACGACTTGCTGTAAGCGCTGACGCCAGCTCTCCCGCGTATCCATCAGCCTCTGTTCGCAACTGGGCGAGCAAATCGGCAAGGTCTCCGATTGTCTTGCCTCTTGTGGCAAGGCGGGCACTGAGGGCGGCTCTATCGGCAAGCAGCTTGCTGGTTTGGTCGCGCAGGCTGTCATTGTCAGCGCGCTGCCGAGCAGCAAGAGCGTCATCCACTGTTTTCTGATTGGCTGCATCGGTGCGTACCTGCTCAATGTCGCGTTGCCGTTTCTGTTCGGTTTGCCGGGCTTCGTCCTCAGCTTTGCGGGCTGCTTCGGCAATGTCAGCCTGGTAATCGGAGTAATCCTTGCGAGTGCCGGCCAACTCCAGGGTCTGGTAGCCCAGGGCAGCAGTAAGCGCGACGATCAGGGCCAAGAGAGCCCAGACCCAGACCGGTACCAGTTTGAGGAGCGCGCTCATGCCAGTGCCCGCCGCACGCCTTCATCGACCATAGAGTCGGCATGGGATTGCCGCCCGGTCCATTCCTGCTACGCGCGACGTAAAGCGCGAGATTGACCCCTTCACCCGGGATGAAGCCGACGTGCTTATCGCCCAACTGTACAAAACGACGAGCGGCCTACAGGCGATCTACGCGGCGTTTTTTTTGAGTTCTGTTTCTGCACCGACATGCGGCCGGGCGAGGTGATGGCCCTGCGCTGGAGCGAGGTCGACACCCGCAAGAGATCGGCCAAAGTTCGCCGCATTCGTATCCGTGGAAAGATCAACGAGAGGACCAAAACCAAGACATCGAGGGAAGTTTTATTGAACGATCGCGCATTGATGGCACTCGATAAAGCTAGGCCGCTGACGGCAGCACGCTCCGATTGTGTCTTTGCGCCTGAGGGCGACAGGGTGAAATCAGAGCTGTTTATCCGCTCCGAAACAGGGCCAAAACGTTACTGGTTAAGCGCGATGAGGAAGCTGGGCATAAGGCGCCGCAGGATGTACGACACGCGCCATACCTACGCGACCATGTGCCTCATGTCCGGCATGAACCCGGCGTTCATTGCCGCACAACTCGGCCACAGCGTCCTGGTGCTGCTGTCGACCTATGCGAAGTGGATCAGCTCCCCCAACGATTGGTCTGAACTTGAAAAGCTGGATCTGACCGAAAGTGGTACGCCCGCAAAGCCAGTAACGCCAGACATACCGAAATGAAAGGGGTTCAGGACAGATGTGCGGATTAGCAGGAGAGTTACGTTTCGACCATCAACCGGCGGACCTTGCCGCCGTTGAGCGCATGACCCACAGCCTGGCGCCACGGGGCCCGGATGCCTGGGGCTTTCATAGCCAGGGGCCGGTTGCCCTGGGGCATCGGCGGTTGAAAATCATGGACCTGTCGGACGGTTCTGCGCAGCCGATGATCGATAGTCATCTGGGCCTGTCTCTGGCCTTCAATGGCGCCATTTATAACTTTCCGGAATTGCGTGCCGAACTGGAAACACTGGGTTATGCCTTCCACTCCGGCGGCGATACCGAGGTGCTGCTAAAGGGCTATCACGCCTGGGGCGCCGACATGCTGCCCAAGCTCAACGGCATGTTTGCCTTCGCCATCTGGGAGCGGGACAAGCAGAACCTGTTCATTGCCCGCGACCGCCTGGGCGTCAAGCCGTTGTACCTGTCGCGCACCGATAAGCGCCTGCGCTTTGCCTCGACCCTGCCTGCGTTGCTCAAGGGTGGCGATGTCAGCACCCTGCTCGACCCGATCGCCCTTAATCATTACCTGAACTTCCATTCCGTGGTGCCGGCACCGCGCACCCTGCTGGCCGGTGTAGAGAAAGTGCCGCCCGCCAGCTGGATGCGTTTTGATGCCGATGGCAAGGTCGAGCAACAGGTCTGGTGGACTCTGCCCTACGGCCCCCACGCCGACGAAGAACATCTTGAGCTGGAAGACTGGCGCGATCGCGTACTCGATGCCACTCGCGAAGCAGTGGCGATTCGTCAGCGTGCAGCGGTGGATGTCGGTGTGCTGCTGTCCGGCGGTGTCGACTCCAGCCTGCTGGTCGGGTTGTTGCGTGAGGTGGGCGTCGAAGACCTGTCGACCTTCTCCATCGGCTTTCAGGATGCCGGTGGCGAGCGCGGCGACGAGTTCCAGTACTCCGATCTTATCGCCAGACATTACGGCACGCGCCATCATCAGTTGCGCATCAACGAAAAGGAAATCATCGAGCAACTGCCTGCGGCCTTCCGTGCGATGAGCGAGCCGATGGTCAGCCACGACTGCATCGCCTTCTACCTGTTGTCCCGGGAAGTCGCCAAGCACTGCAAGGTAGTGCAAAGCGGCCAGGGTGCCGACGAGCTGTTCGCCGGTTACCACTGGTATCCGCAAGTGGACGGTGCCAGTGATCCGGTGGCCGCGTACCGGGATGCATTTGTCGACCGCAGCTATCGCGAATATGCCGCCACCGTGCAATCGCGCTGGCTGACTGAAAACGATGCCGCCGGGGACTTTGTCCGCGACCATTTCGCCCAGCCCGGCGCCGACGCAGCGGTGGACAAAGCCCTGCGCCTGGACAGCACGGTGATGCTGGTGGATGACCCGGTCAAACGCGTGGACAACATGACCATGGCCTGGGGCCTGGAAGCCCGTACGCCGTTCCTCGATTACCGTCTGGTGGAGTTGTCGGCGCGGATTCCGGCGCGCTTCAAACTGCCTGATGGCGGCAAGCAGGTGCTCAAGGAAGCAGCACGACTGGTCATCCCGTCCGAAGTCATCGACCGCAAGAAAGGTTACTTCCCGGTCCCCGGTCTCAAGCATCTGGAAGGCGACACCCTGGGTTGGGTCCGCGAACTGTTGACGGACCCGAGCCAGGACCGCGGCTTGTTCAACCCAACCATGCTCGACACCTTGCTGACCAACCCACAGGGCCAGTTGACGCCCCTGCGCGGTTCCAAGCTATGGCAGCTGGCCGCTTTGAACCTGTGGCTCAGCGAACAAGGACTCTGATCAATGAAGCACCCCATGGCCTACAACCAACGCATGCTGCGCGGGCAGTCGCCGACCTGGGAGCGCTTGCAGGCGCGCTTTGCCGAGGACGGCAGCCAACCGGACACCCAACCACTGGCCCTGCACTGCGGCTGGGGGCGGTTGCTGCTCGGTCACACGTTCCCAGACCCCACCGCACTGGCCGAAGAATTGCTCAATGAAAAACCCGGCGAACGGGACATTGCCCTGTACGTCGCTGCGCCCCAGCAAGTGCTGGCCCAGGCGCCGCAGCAGTTGTTCCTCGACCCGTCCGACACCTTGCGTCTGTTTTTCAGTGACTATCGTCCGGCGCAACGTGTGTTCCGCGGTTTTCGCATTCGTCGGGCGCAGAACGAAGCGGACTGGCAGGCGATCAATCAGTTGTATATCAGCCGAGGCATGCTGCCCGTCGACCCGGATCTGCTGACCCCACGCCATCAAGGCGGGCCGGTGTACTGGCTGGCCGAGGACGAAGGCAGTAATGCAGTGATCGGCAGCGTCATGGGCCTCAATCATCATAAAGCCTTCAATGACCCGGAAAACGGCAGCAGCCTGTGGTGCCTGGCAGTGGACCCGCGTTGCACCCGGCCAGGTGTTGGCGAAGTGCTGGTACGGCACTTGATCGAACACTTCATGAGCCGCGGCTTGAGTTATCTCGACCTGTCGGTGCTGCATGACAATCAGCAGGCCAAGAATCTTTACGCCAAGCTGGGCTTTCGCAACCTGCCGACCTTCGCCATCAAGCGCAAGAACGGCATCAACGAAGCACTCTTCCTCGGCCCCAGCCCCCAGGCGCAATTCAATCCCTATGCGCGGATCATCGTCGAGGAGGCTCATCGCCGCGGCATCGAGGTGCAGGTCGACAACGCCGACGCCGGGCTGTTTACCCTCACCCATGGCGGGCGCCGGGTGCGTTGCCGAGAGTCCTTGAGTGACCTGACCACGGCCGTGAGCATGACCCTGTGCCAGGATAAAAGCCTTACCCACAGCACTTTGAAAGCGGCCGGCCTGCAACTGCCGGCCCAGCAACTGGCGGGCAACGGCGATGACAACCTGGCCTTCCTCGAAGCCCACGAACGTATCGTGGTCAAGCCGCTGGATGGCGAGCAAGGCCATGGCGTGGCCGTGGATCTGCGCAGCATCGAGGACGTGCAGGACGCCATCGAACGGGCCAAGGCCTTCGACAGCCGGGTGCTGCTGGAAAGCTTCCATGAAGGCCTGGACCTGCGCATTGTGGTGATCGGCTTTGAAGTGGTGGCCGCCGCGATTCGTCGCCCGGCCGAGATCATTGGCGACGGTCGCCACACCATCATTCAATTGATCGAAGCGCAGAGCCGCCGCCGCGCTGCCGCTACCAGCGGCGAAAGCAAGATCCCCATGGACGAGGAAACAGAACGCACCGTGGCCGACGCCGGTTACAGCTACAGCGACGTACTGCCCATGGACCAGCGCCTGGCCGTGCGTCGCACCGCCAATCTGCACACCGGCGGCATACTGGAAGACGTCACCGCAATCCTGCATCCAGTACTGCTCGACGCCGCCGTACGCGCCGCCCGGGCCCTGGATATCCCGGTAGTGGGCCTTGACCTGATGGTCCCCGCTGCCGATCAGCCTGAATATGTATTTATCGAAGCCAACGAACGAGTCGGCCTGGCCAATCATGAGCCGCAACCCACGGCCGAGCGGTTTGTTGATCTGTTGTTTCCGCACAGTTTGCCCGTACACGGTTAGGAGACGACGCCACCTTCCTGCAAGAGCGTGGCTTGCCCGCGAAAGGGCCGGTAAATCCGCCCCGTTGTTTAAAGCCTGATCCGTAGCCTTCGCGGGCAAGCCATGCTCCAACGAGCCCAATGCTCCAAAGGAGTTTTATGACTGCTTCCAAGAAAATCCCCGAACCCGATCTGCAATACCTGCAAAAAGTCCTGCTGGAAATGCTCTCCATCCCCAGTCCTACCGGCTTTACCGACACCATCGTGCGCTACGTCGCCGAGCGCCTGGAAGAACTGGGCATACCTTTTGAACTGACCCGCCGGGGTACCATCCGCGCCACCCTCAAGGGTCGGCAAAACAGCCCGGACCGGGCAGTCTCAGCGCATCTGGACACCATCGGTGCCACCGTACGGGAAGTGAAAGACAACGGACGCCTGGCCCTGGCAGCCGTCGGCCATTGGTCCAGCCGTTTTGCCGAGGGCAGCCGGGTCAGTGTGTTTACCGATACCGGGGTGATCCGTGGCAGTGTCTTGCCACTGATGGCATCCGGACATGCCTTCAACACCGCCGTCGATGAAATGCCCATCAGTTGGGAACATATCGAGCTGCGCCTGGACGCCTACAGCTCGACCCGGGCCGATTGCGAGTCTCTTGGGGTCAATGTCGGTGATTTCGTTGCCTTCGATCCGTTGCCGGAATTCACCGAAAGTGGCCATATCAGCGCCCGTCACCTGGACGACAAGGCCGGGGTCGCGGCCTTGCTGACAGCACTCAAGGGCATCGTCGACAGCGGCGCGGAGCCGTTGATCGACTGCCATCCGCTGTTCACCATCACCGAGGAAACCGGCACGGGCGCGGCGGGCGCCCTGCCCTGGGATGTCAGCGAGTTTGTCGGCATCGATATCGCCCCGGTCGCTCCCGGCCAGCATTCCAGCGAGCACACCGTGAGCGTAGCGATGCAGGATTCCAGCGGGCCTTACGACTATCATCTGTCGCGCCATCTGCTGGACCTGGGCCGCGAGCATGATCTGGCGCTGCGTCGCGATGTATTTCGCTACTACTTCAGCGATGCCCATTCGGCCGTGACCGCCGGGCACGATATCCGTACCGCCCTGCTCGCCTTCGGCTGCGATGCCACCCATGGTTACGAGCGTACCCATATCGACAGCCTCAGCGCCCTGAGTCGCCTGCTGACCGCCTATATGCTCAGCCCGCCAGTGTTTGCCAGCGACGCGCAACCGGCTCAGACCTCACTGGAGCGCTTCAGCCATCAGATCGAGCATGACGCGCAGATGGAAAGCGATACCCGGGTGCCACCGGTGGACAGCCTGGTCGGAAACAAACGGGAAGAGGCCTGATATGATCGCAGGTCACTGATGCGAGAACGCCATGCTGATTCCCTACGACCAACTCGAAGCCGAGACCCTGACCCGCCTGATCGAAGACTTCGTCACCCGCGACGGCACCGACAATGGCGATGACACGCCACTGGAAACCCGCGTGCTGCGGGTCCGCCAGGCCTTGGGCAAAGGCCAGGCGGTGATCTTCTTCGATGTGGAAAGCCAACAGTGCCAACTGATGGCCAAGCACGAAGTACCGAAGGATATGTTCGACTGACTCTGTCAGACATTATCCGCTGCAGGTTCCCGGATACCCAGGGCTTCCTGATTCAGCTTGTCGGCAATGCGCTTGAATATTTCCGCGCGATGGATCTTTACATGCTCCGGAGCCGTGATCCCCAGACGGACCTGGTTGCCGCTGACCCCGAGAATCTGCACGGTAATGTTGTTACCGATGGAAAACGTCTCACCTACTTCCCGCGTTAGTACCAGCATTTTTCCTACCCCGCGCTACGCCATAAAGCTGCAGCGTGGCGCGCAAATATCGGTGCTTCAATGCGCTGGAAGTAAATCAGTAACGTCCTGCAAGATGATCGGAATGGGATGAAAGAAGCGTCCTACATTTGCGTAAAAACACTGGAAATTTGCCCCGTACCGGTAGGACCTGCAAGGTTGAATCTGTGGGACCGGCTTTAGCCGGGAAGACACAGGACAGGCAACAAAGGACGCATCGTTCATATCTGCGCCTTCCCGGCTAAAGCCGGTCCCACATGAACTATCCACTCAATATCAAGGCGCCGAAAATCTAGGTCCGAACAGAATGATGCTGGCCCCAATCAGACAGAACACCAGCCCCAACCAATCAGAGTTCAGCGGCCTGGCCCGTTCGATCAACCCGAGCCAGGCAATGGACGCGACGATATAGATCCCGCCATAAGCGGCATAGGCGCGCCCGGCATAGGTGGCCTCGACCCGGGTCAGCAACACGGCGAACAGGGTCAGGCTGAGCAGCGCCGGAATGATCCACAGGGCGCTCTTGCCCTGGCGCAACCACATCCAGAAGGCATAGCACCCGGCAATTTCGAATAACGCCGAGAGGAAAAACCACAGGTAATTGAGCATCGAAAAGTCTTCAAGGGCTGCCGGGAAGTGACCGCAACCCTATCAGAAATCAGCCCTGACGCGCCTTGGCGCGCATCTTGTCGGCCATGTTCGCCATTTCGTCGTACAGCAACTGTGGGTTTTTCTGCTTCAGCTGCCAGGCCATGCGTCCTTGCTCGTGGGGCAGGATCATGAATTCGCCCTGGGCCACCTGATCGTAAATGTAGGCGGCAATGTCGCTGGCGCTGATCGGCGAGCTTTCCAGCAGCTTGCCGACCTGAGCCTTCATCGCTGGCGTCGGGCCACGGAAGGAGTCCAGCAGGTTGGTCTGGAAGAACGATGGGCAGACCACATGCACATCGACTTCCTGTTGACGCAATTCAATCATCAGGCTTTCCGACAAGGCCACGACGCCCGCCTTGGCGACGTTGTAGTTGCTCATGGCCGGGCCCTGCATCAGAGCGGCCATGGAGGCGATATTGATGATCCGCCCCTTGCTGGCTTCCAACAGCGGCAGGAAGGCCTTGCAGCCCTTGACCACGCCCATAAGGTTGATCGCGATCTGCCAGTCCCAGTCTTCAAGGGACAGCTCGCTGAAGAACCCGCCCGAGGCCACCCCGGCGTTGTTAACGATAATATCGATACCGCTGAATTTCTCTTCGCAGGCTTGGGCAAAGGCGGTCAGTTGGCTGTAGTCGCGCACGTCGCAACGTTGGGTAAAGCCATCGCCACCGACCTCACGCACCAGTCGCAGGGTTTCCTGTACGCCGCCGTCGTTGACATCCGACAGTGCCAGGCGCCAACCCTCACGGGCCCAGCGCAGCGCGATTTCTCGACCCAGGCCAGACCCGGCGCCAGTGATCATGATGCGGTTTTGCATAGGAAACTGCCTTGTGATGTGCGGGAAGTGACTGGCAGTGTAACCACAGCCCTGAATCCCAAGACCCAACATCAGGGTGCTGAATAGCCAAGGCAAACCAGCGCCTTGGGAGAGGCGAGGCACAGTGAACATCCGATAACGCTTTAGTTCAGTTTTTATTGGACGATTAGAGCAATAAAAATTATTACAAGCACCCGCGCCATAATATCGCTACCCATTGATAAACAACGACTTTTTAACGAAAAAAACTTTCTTTACCGTTCAGTTGAATTTTTTTCAAAGCGCCATAGTCGGAGTAGTTAAGCAGTACATACTTTAAACCTCAGGGTAGAAGTTGAACTGCAAACCAGATCAAAAAGAACTTAAAGGAAGGAATTCATCATGGGCCTTGGCACGATTCTCATCATTGTCTTGATTCTGTTGCTGGTCGGCGGTCTGCCGGTGTTCCCACACTCCCGTAGCTGGGGTTACGGCCCGTCGGGCATTATCGG
The DNA here is from genome assembly GCF_047303955.1 of Pseudomonas sp. Pseusp88. NCBI lineage: Bacteria > Pseudomonadati > Pseudomonadota > Gammaproteobacteria > Pseudomonadales > Pseudomonadaceae > Pseudomonas > Pseudomonas sp. Pseusp88. The sequence goes on from NZ_JBGLYM010000059.1 coordinate 17,866, forward strand.
GACCATTCTGGTGATCCTGTTGATTCTGGTGTTGCTGGGCAGGATATAACGCTGCAACGCACGAAATACGACCAATAAAAAAGCAGCCCCAGGGCTGCTTTTTTATTTACTGCATCAAGGCTTAGTGTGACACCGAACCGCTGGCACCCAGGCCAGTCTGCGAGCGTACGAACTGCGAGGTGAACAAGGCACGTTCCCCTGCCGCCGAAGCCGATTTGTCGGTGATCGAGAAGATCCAGATACCGACGAACGCGATGATGATGGAGAAGAACGCCGGGTACTCGTACGGGAAGATCGCCTTCTCGTGATGCAGGATCTGCACCCAGATGGTCGGGCCGAGAACCATCAGTACCACGGCACTGATCAAGCCCATCCAGCCGCCGATCATGGCGCCGCGAGTGGTCAGGTTTTTCCAGTACATCGAGAGCAGCAGGACCGGGAAGTTGCAGCTTGCCGCGATGGAGAACGCCAGGCCGACCATGAACGCGATGTTCTGACTTTCAAAGGCGATACCCAATACGATGGCCACGATTGCCAGGGCAATGGTGGTGATCTTGGAAACGCGGATCTCGTCTTTCTCGTTGGCCTTGCCAGCCTTGATCACGCTGGCATAGAGGTCATGGGACACCGCCGAGGCACCGGCCAGGGTCAAGCCCGCAACCACTGCCAGGATCGTAGCGAACGCCACCGCCGAGATGAAGCCCAGGAACAGACTGCCACCCACGGCGTTAGCCAGGTGCACAGCCGCCATGTTGTTGCCGCCCAGAAGAGCGCCTGCTGCATCCTTGAACGCCGGGTTGGTGCTGACCAGCAGGATCGCGCCGAAACCGATGATGAAAGTCAGGATGTAGAAGTAGCCGATGAAGCCAGTGGCGTACAGCACCGACTTGCGGGCTTCCTTGGCATCACTCACGGTGAAGAAGCGCATCAGGATGTGTGGCAGGCCAGCAGTACCGAACATCAGGGCCAGGCCCAGGGAGAACGCCGAGATCGGGTCTTTGACCAGACCGCCGGGGCTCATGATCGCAGCACCTTTGGGGTGAACCTTGATCGCTTCGGAGAACAGCACGTTGAAGTCGAAGTTGACGTGCTTCATGACCATCAGGGCCATGAACGACGCACCGGACAGCAACAGTACCGCCTTGATGATCTGTACCCAGGTAGTCGCCAGCATGCCGCCGAACAACACATACAGGCACATCAGGATACCCACCAGGACGACCGCAACAGCGTAATCCAGGCCGAACAGCAGCTGGATCAGCTTGCCGGCACCGACCATTTGCGCGATCAGGTAGAAAGCCACTACCACCAGCGAACCGCAGGCGGACAAAGTGCGGATTTCCTTCTGCTTGAGGCGGTAGGACGCCACGTCAGCGAAGGTGTATTTGCCCAGGTTACGCAGACGCTCGGCGATCAGGAACAGAATGATCGGCCAGCCGACGAGGAAGCCGATCGAATAGATCAGGCCGTCGTAACCGGACGCGTATACCAGTGCGGAAATACCCAGGAAGGAAGCAGCCGACATATAGTCGCCCGCGATGGCCAGGCCGTTCTGGAAACCGGTGATCTTGCCGCCTGCGGCGTAATAGTCCGCTGCCGATTTGTTTTTCTTCGCTGCCCAGTAGGTGATGCACAGGGTGAAACCGACGAACAGGACGAACATGACGATCGCCGCAACGTTCAGCGGTTGTTTCTGCACGGCACCGGTGAGGGCATCGGCTGCCCATAGGGACGGAGCGAAGGCACTGAGGCCCAGTACTGCTGAAAGGCGTCGGATCATTGTTGTGCCTCCTTCAGGATTGCGTTGTTCAGCTCGTCGAACTCACCGTTGGCACGGCGCACATAGATAGCTGTCAGCACGAAGGCGGAGACAATCAGGCCGACCCCAATCGGCATTCCCCAGGTAATGGATGATTCAGGGCTCAATTTAGCCCCGAGAATCTGAGGCCCATACGCAATCAAAAGGATGAATGCGGCATACAGCCCTAGCATGATCGCCGAGAGAATCCAGGCGAATCGTTCCCTTTTCGAAACCAGCTCCTTGAAGCGCGGGCTGTTTTGAATCGAGAGGTAAATGCTGTCGTTCATTGTTTTTGTCCTCGCAGCACAGATGAGATGTCACGTATTCCACTTTAGTCAGGTGCGCGGCGCACTCCAGACGACCTTAGTATTAGAACGCCATGTAAGACGGCAAAAAAATCATATAACCGAGGGACCCGGGTTACGCCGGGGGGCCCGTTTACCGCGGGGAACCGGGCCCCACCCAAAGAAGGGCCGCCGGGAAATTCAAAAAAAAAAAAA